>CAZILJ010000819.1:0-2464 GCA_964539915.1 uncultured Acidobacteriaceae bacterium
TTCAACCCGATGAATATCTCGAAGTTTATATGCAGGTTCCAGTTTCTCCCGCAGCTTCTGTTCCACCGCTTCCGGCACCAGTCCCTTTACGGGGCCGCCGGCTTGCGCCACTTCCCGCACCAGCCGCGAACTTACATACGAGTACTTGTCGGCCGGCATCATGAACACTGTTTCCAGCGTCGGCTCCAGCTTGCGATTCATCAGCGCCATCTGCAGCTCATACTCGTAGTCGCTGATGGCGCGGATGCCCCGCAGCACGCACTTCGCGTCGATCGACTTGGCAAATTCCACCATCAGACCGTCGAACGTATCCAGGCGAACATTTTTCAGGTCGGCCGTCAGTTCGCGCAGCATTTCCAGCCGCTCCGCCACCGTGAACATGGGCGTCTTCTCCGAGTTCCGCAGGATCGCGACCACCAGCTCTTCAAAAATCTTGCTGCCTCGTTCAATCAGATCGAGGTGCCCATTGGTCGGCGGATCAAACGAACCAGGATAGACAGCGATGCCCTTATTCAATCGTCCTCACCAGAGGTCAATGACAGTCAACGTAATAGACGATTTTACGGGGCGATGCTGAGGATGGCAATTGGAGGAAGGTTTCGGGCGCTATTTAGCTTTAGCGGGCCCTTCGACCTGCACTTTTTATGGAACGACGTCCGACTCAGTTCCCAGACGGGCGAAAACCCGGCTACCACGCCATCGCAGCGCACACCCACGAAGGGAAAGGCGTTCTTTCGCAGCCGCTCCCACCCGCGACAGCAGCCAGTTGCGAGCCATCGCCCGGCCGCGGCGCAGGCGGACTTTCAGGTTTTCTTCAGTCAGGTCAAGAGCGGCGACGGTTTCCGCGGTGCTCCGGTCGTCGATATCGCGCAGCATGACCACGACGCGGTATTGCTCACGAGCGGATGAGCGGCGCAGCTACGAGGCGAAAACCTAGCGCCTCGCGGCCGCAATCGGAGCCTTCGCCGACTCCGTGGCAGTCGGCATCGTAGTCACCCGACCCGTCGACCCGTTTGTCGGAGCGGCGGCGGCGGCAACCGGCTGTGCCGGACCCTGGCTCAATCCCAGCGCCTTGCGCACCTCGGTGTCGAGCCTCGCCATCACGTCCTTGTTGTCTTTTAGGAACTGGCGCGCGTTCTCGCGCCCCTGGCCAATACGTTCCCCTTTATAGCTGAACCACGAGCCGGACTTCTCGAGAATGTTGTTGTTGACCGCGATGTCGAGCAGATCGCCTTCTCGCGAAATGCCCTCGCCATAGAGAATGTCGAACTCCGCTTCGCGAAACGGCGCCGCAACTTTATTCTTCACAACTTTGACTTTGGTCCGCGACCCCGTCACCACGTCGCCTTCCTTGATGGCCGCGATGCGGCGAATGTCGACCCGCACCGACGAATAAAACTTCAACGCACGCCCACCGGTTGTGGTTTCCGGGTTGCCGAACATCACCCCAATCTTCTCGCGAATCTGGTTGATGAAGATCAGGCACGTTCTCGACTTCGACACCGTACCTGTCAGCTTGCGCAACGCCTGCGACATCAACCTCGCCTGCAGACCCATGTGGCTGTCGCCCATCTCGCCGTCAAGTTCGGCCTTGGGTACCAACGCCGCCACCGAATCCACCACGAGCACGTCAATGGCGTTTGACCGCACCAGCGCCTCGGTGATCTCCAATGCCTGCTCGCCGTAATCCGGTTGCGAGACCAGCAGGTTGTCCACATCCACACCCAGCTTCTTGGCGTAGGCGGGATCGAGCGCGTGCTCGGCATCCACGAACGCGGCCATGCCGCCGGTTTTCTGCGCCTCGGCGATCACCTGCAGGGTAATCGTGGTCTTGCCCGAAGATTCCGGACCGAACACTTCCACCACGCGTCCGCGCGGAAATCCGCCCACGCCCAACGCCGCATCGAACGAGATCGACCCTGTCGGAATGACCGCGATCGGCACGATCGCTTCCTTCGACCCCAACCGCATGATCGAACCCTTGCCGAATTGCTTTTCAATTTGTGAGACCGCTAGTTCGATCGCCTTGCCCCGTTCGTCTGCCATTGGAAGTGGCTCCTTTAGAAGTACGCCTGTTCATGAAATGAATCTGGCCGGATTATACATATAGATCGCAGCGAAGAAAAGGCGAATCGCATAATTAACCTGTGGAAGGCTCCAAAGCGGAACTGGCGTCGACCTACCGCTGCAGCAAATCCACCGGCGCCGTCACATCGTGCACCCGGAAATACTTGGCCAGCGCGGGGTACTTCCGCGCGACTGCCTCATACATCGCATACGCCACATTGCGATACGACACATGCCCCGCCGGCGTCGTCCGCAACTCGGAAATGTACGCTGCCTCGGCGAAATCCATCTTGAACAGCGCCCGCTGCCGGAACGCCAGCGGAATCGCGTACTGCGAATTCTCCTCCGCTTCCGCGCTCCCGCGCGCCGCCAACTTCTCTACCGCCATCTGCACCCG
>CAZILJ010000820.1:0-8944 GCA_964539915.1 uncultured Acidobacteriaceae bacterium
CGCGTTTCGGCGAAGAGCGGAGATTTTGAAGACCGGCAATTCAGAGAATTTCCCGAGATTCTGCGGCCGAGCGATCTGGTCGTGTTCAACAACACTCGCGTGTTTCCGGCGCGACTTTATGGACGACGAGAAGGACTACGGTCGCAGGCGGTGAGCGTGCGGAATCCAGCGGCGCGAGCTTTTCTGCGTGGACGCATTGAAGTTCTTCTGACGCGGCAATCGCAACAGGAGCCGAATGAATGGGAATGCCTGGTGCGACCGGGGCGGAAAATTGGTGTGGGAGAAAAGTTGTTCTTCGGGGAGCGCGATGAACTTCGAGCCGAAGTCATCGAGCGCTGCAAGTTTGGCGAGCGGCGGATTCGGTTCGCGCCTGCGCACGATTTCTTCGAGCGCCTGGAAAAGATCGGGCACACTCCGTTGCCGCCTTACGTTGATCGCGAAGACTCCTCCAGCGATCGCGAAAGATATCAAACTGTTTACGCGCGAGAGCGCGGATCGGTGGCCGCCCCGACCGCCGGACTTCATTTCACGCCCGAGATTCTGGCACGGATCGGAGAGCGTGGAGTGGAAACAGCGGAGGTTACGCTGCACGTCGGCTTGGGAACTTTCCAGCCGGTTCGCAGCGAGCGCGTGGAAGAACATCAATTGCACTCGGAGGCTTTCCGGATCTCTGCCGACGCTGCGGCGAAAATTAATCGTGCACGAAGCGAGGGGCGGCGCGTAGTTGCGGTTGGCACCACCACCGTGCGCACGCTCGAGTACGCGGCTCAGCAGGAGACGGGCGAAATACGAGCGGGTTCCGGCGAGGCCAATCTGTTTGTCTATCCCGGGTACAAGTTCCAGGTCGTGCAGGCTCTGCTAACGAATTTTCATTTGCCGCGGTCGACCCTGCTGATGCTGGTGTGCGCCTTGGGCGGGAAAGAGAACATTCTGCGAGTGTACGAACACGCGGTCGATCAGCGATACCGGTTTTATTCTTACGGGGATTGCATGTTCGTGGAATAGCGGGTTGTGAGTATAAGCGCCGAGTTACAGCAGCTACATGTCTATTTGATGGCCAGCGGAACGGGATACTGGTGGACTTGTGAACTGCTCGGTATTCGATCGAGTGAGGATGAATGGCCCAGAACCGGGCATCTAACGGGCGAAGTCCCTCGACCCGCATGTAAAAGATGACCTACACTCCCCGGAAGCCCGCCAGCACGAGCAGCGGGTACCACAAACGCCGAACGAATACGAGGACGATGCGTCCCATCGATGTGACCTGCAGCCGCGACCATCCAGAAAAATGGGAACGAGCATACCCAGGCGGTCGAGGGTCAGGGCAGGATTTTTAGTTGGCACCGAACTTCGCGGCCAGGACGCCCGCGCGACAGCCGCAACTTCTTACTGAAAAGTGAAACGGGCACCCCTGCGGATGCCCGTTTCGAACGGTGACCATCGGCCTAGATCTTCGCGCGAAAATATCGAAACTACGCCCGGGCGCCAACTGCGGCAGGCTCGGTCGCGGGAGTAGCTGGAACCGACTTGTCTTCGCCGTTGGCCTTCTGCTGTTGGGGCTGGCCGCCCTTGCGGATATCGATTCCTCCCTTGAAGAACGCACCGTCTTCAATCGAGATGCGAGCGGCGATGACGTCGCCGGTGAGCGAACCGTCGCTGCGGATATCGACGCGATCGCTGGCCGTGAGGTTTCCGCGGACTTTGCCAAGGACGACGATCTCACGCGCATTAATGTTGGCGGCAACGACGCCGTTGCGGCCTACGGTGACGCGATTGCCGGAAAGGTTGATGGATCCCTCCACGCGGCCGTCGATGTAGAGCGACTCGGAACCGGTGACTTCGCCCTTAATGACGAGAGACTTACCGATGGTCGCTTGGTCCGCAGTCGTGGTCGTGACGGGCCGGGCAGTGGCGGGTTCGCTCGCTGCTGAAGACATGCTGGGCACGCTCGGGACGGACGGAGTCGGGCGTTCCGGCTCGGCAGGGCGGGCAGGAGTCTGAGGCTGATTGGTCGGCTTCCACATGAGTTAAAAGGTCCTTTCCTTTTTTGGGATTAGGGGTCACTCGCCGCATTTTCGTGACCAAACCTAATTGTACTCCCGCGTCTCAAACCGAGTACTGTGGAAAATCCTTTATTTTCAATCGGGAGTTCCTAGGACGTAACGATTAACACCCATTTCTGGGGTCGGATAGGTCGTTGGGCCGCATACTTTCTTCCTCCTCTGTGTGTAACGATTCCCGAAAGATACCCTCCTGCGTGTCGTTTCCCGTCGTCGGGAGTTATCCTTATTTAGGATCGAAGATTTAACATTTAGGATCGAAGATTTAACGAAAACGGAATTTGGGATCCAGAGTCTAATTCTTTAGAACTTGCCTTGGGGACTTCTTTCGCATTGGAGCAGAACATGTCAGAAGCGGCCATCGTTTTACCTCCACAATTGAAGATCGCGCGACCCCCATCTGGGGAGTACGCGCTTTATTATGAACGTTATATCTCGCTGGCAGCAGGATCAGACATCCTTGGGACACTCGACGCGCAGAGGCGGCAGACGATGCTGCTTCTTTCAGGACGCGATGAGAAAGATGGGGATTTTCGCTATGCGCCCGACAAGTGGAATGCCAAGGAAGTGCTGGGGCACGTCTGCGACACGGAACGGATCTTTGCATATCGCGCGCTGCGGATTGCGCGCGGCGATCAGACGCCAATCGAGGGCTACGAGCAAGACGATTACGTGAAGAATGGTCCGTTCGCGAGCGCGCCGTTCTGCGAGATCATTGAGGACTACATTGCAGTCCGGCGGGCGACACTCACGCTGCTGCGCAATCTTGATGAAGCTGCCTGGGCGCGGCGCGGAGTGGCGAACAAGAATGAAGTGAGCGTTCGCGCGCTGGCTTACATCATTGCCGGGCACGAGTTGCATCACCGGAGGATTCTGGAGGAGAAGTACTTTGGGGTGAGCCACCCGTGAGGCGGGAAATGCAGTCTTAGGTCTTGGGCACCCCAAGACTGCAACGGCCGAAGATCTAATACCGGAAACCTGACAACCTAACTTAGATATCCTATCTACTCTCCGTGGGGACGAGGCCGCCCGCGAAAGCCGCCGGACGGCGGTGCTACTGCTGCATGCTGCGCCGAGTTATGCTGAGAGCTGACGACTGCAAACCGAAAACTCTCTATGCTCTCCGATTCGATCATCCTCAAACACATTGCGCGACAGCCTAAGCGGACAGCGGGTTTCAAACAACTCGTGCGTGAACTCGGACTGCATGGGCACGAACGCCGGCAACTCGACGAGCATCTGCGGAAGCTCGTGGTCGGCGGAACCCTGATTCAGGAAGACTCCGACCGTTACGCGTTGCCGCAGGCCGCTGACGACAAGAACCTGGTCGCGGGACGGCTCACGATGCACCGCGACGGATTTGGGTTTGTCATTCCGGATGCGAAGTCGCTGAGCCCTTCGCTGAAGGCCCGGCTCACGGGCGATATCTTTATCGCACCACATTTGATTGGCAATGCCATGCACGGGGATCTAGTGCTGGTGGATATCAGTAACGTGCGTCCGGATGGTCGGGCGGAAGGCCGCATTGTGCGGCCGGTGAGGCGCGCACATCCGACAGTGGTGGGAACGTTTCACTACGGCAGCCGAGGCGGCTACGTCTCGCCCATGGACTCAAAGATCACGCAGGATATTGTGATCCCGGCGGGGCTGGAGAGACCGGATACAGCGGCGCCGTCTCACCTCGAAAACCGAGGGCGAGACCCCCTCGGGGCAGCCGGCGTGACGCCGGCGCTGCGTAAAAAGTCGGTTGACCGGGTACTGGGGGACGAGGTGGCTCGGCGGACCGATTGGGACGATCTCGAAGGAGTGGTAGTCGACGTCGAGATCACGGACTGGCCTTCGCCGACGCAGAATCCTCGGGGGCGCGTGCTTGAAATTCTGGGGCGCGAAGACGACTTCGGCGTCGATGTCGAGATCACGATTCGCAAATTTCATCTCCCGCATCATTTTCCGACGGCGGCTCTCGAAGAGGCACAAAACACGCCTGCTGTCATCCCTGCGACGGAAGTGGAACGGCGGCGTGATTTTCGCGGACTGCCGATTGTGACCATCGACGGCGAGACCGCGCGCGACTTCGATGACGCAGTTTACGTGCGGATGCTTCCGAATGGGAATTTCGAATTGCACGTACATATTGCCGACGTAGCGCAGTACGTGACGCCGGAATCGGCCCTGGATCAGGAAGCCCGGCTGCGCGGCACCAGCGTTTACTTTCCCGACCGCGCCGTGCCCATGTTGCCGCTGGAGCTATCGACGGACATTTGCAGTTTGCGGCCGCAAGTGGAGCGGCTGGTGTTGTCGTGTGTGATGGAGATGGACCATCGCGGCGAGATCGTGAACTACGAATTGAGCGAGGGCGTGATCCGGTCGGCCGAGCGCATGACATATACCGCCGTAAACGCGGTACTGGAAGGGGACGAAACCTCTCGAAAACGTTATGCGCCGCTGGTGTCGACGTTTGAGTTGATGCGCGATCTGGCGCTGGTCCTCAACCGCAAGCGGCAGCGGCGTGGATCGATTGACTTCGACCTGCCGGAGCCGGTGATCGAATTCGATGAGCTTGGATTGATGAAGAGCATCGGACGCTCGGAGCGCAACATTGCGCACCGGCTGATCGAAGAATTCATGCTCTCGGCCAATGAGTGTGTGGCGCAGCATCTGGAATCGAAGCGTATCGCGTCGCTGTATCGCGTTCACGAGAAGCCGGATGCGAAACGCGTGTACGACTTTGAAGTGATCGCGGCCACGTTCGGGTATTCGCTGGGTGTGGGGGCGCTGCCAATCCATCGGGTGCAGATGAAAGCTGACCGGCGCGCGGCTTACGGCACTGGCAAGCGGGTGCGCGAAGTCGAAGTGCCGAAGGAAGTGCACATCACCCCGCGAATGTATCAGAAGCTGGCGGAGAAGATTGCCGGCCAGCCGGAGGAGCGCATTCTGAGCTACTTGATGCTGCGTTCGCTGAAGCAGGCTCGGTATTCGCAGGAGAATCTGGGGCACTTCGCGCTGGCGGCGACGAGCTACACGCATTTCACGTCGCCGATCCGACGGTATCCGGATTTGATCGTGCATCGGATTTTGAAGGACGTGCTGCGGGAAGGTAGCGCCAGCGCACCGCCGGATCACGAGCAGGCGGAACCCCCGCGGGGGCTCGACCCTGCCGAGAGCGCTGATTTAACAGCATCTCATCGCAAGGGATCGGATTCCGAGCTCAAGCGGGCTTTCAGCCCGCCAAAAGGCCGGCGGGACGCCGGCGCAGCTGAAGACGCACCTTCGCCCTGGTCGAAGCGGCGCGATCATGCGGCTCATCGCGAAGCGCTCGAGCCTCTGGCTGGACCGATTGGGATTGAGGAACTGCATGCGATCGCGGAAGAATCGAGCCAGTCCGAGCGTCGAGCCGACGACGCCGAGCGCGACCTGATGGAGGGGAAGAAGGTAAAGTTCATGCAGAATCGCGTGGGCCAAGACTTTGACGGACTCATCACCAGCGTTACCAAGTTCGGGTTTTTCGTGGAACTCACCGATCTATTCGTCGAGGGTCTGGTGCCTTTGAACACTTTGACCGACGACCGTTACACCTTCCACGAGAACACACGGGAGATTATCGGGCAGAGGTCGCGGAAGACTTATCGACTGGGACAGCGGATTCGGGTGCTCGTGGACCGGATCGATCCTGTGGAGAAGAAGATTCAGTTTGCGGTGTTCGAGGAAGCACCGCCGCGAGTGACGGGCAAGAGGCGCAAGCGGAAGTAAGAGCGATCATCGCTCGAACTTCATTACATCCGTAATCAGTTTCTCTGCCAGCATTTTGATATCGTCGAGTTTTCCCGCGGAGCCCCCAATGTTCGCCCACGTGCATCCTCGATTGTTTCAACGGCGCCCGTTTCTGGGAGTTCGGCTAGCTGCCGTCTCTCTGGCATTTTGGAGTCCTGTTGGTGATGTTGTTTCGCGCCGAGGGCTCGGGAACACACCTGCCACCGTGGATCTGAGCCAGATTGCGCCACCGGGCGAGAACCACGAAAAGTGGGTGGGGTCGACCAAACCATGGTCGTGCATTGCGATCTCAGCACCCAGGAGGTCAAGGAGCCACCGGAAAGCTGGTTCTTCGGCAGAGTCGCAGAGACTTTCTTCATCGCGGGAATTGAAGGTTCCGATCGCAGCTTGTTGCTGGTCTACGACGGCGACGCAGACTACGAGAACCTGAAGGATCAGACGATGGAAGGCGTTCTCGAAGAGATCAACTCGCGCCGTCGAAGCTATCTGGCGGGCGGCGGATTTGTCTTCCCGCCGAAGACCGAGCTGCAGCAGTCGGTCGAAGAAGATCCAGCAAGCTATCGCCAACTTATGATCTTGTGCACGTTCTTGCCGTTATTATCGATCTTCTGGATGGTGCGGTTCTGGCCTAAAGAGAGAACAAGTCAGACGATCGGAAAAGCCAACGACCTTGAGCGCTCCCTACACTCCGAGCGCTTTCTGAATCTCGGCTGCGATGCCTGCGGTCAGGGAGCGCATCATTGCTTCCGACTCGGCTTCGACCATTACGCGGGCGAGTGCTTCGGTTCCTGAGTAGCGCACGACTACGCGGCCATTGCCATTGAGTTCGCGCTCGGCGGCGTCAATGGCCGCCTGAACCGCCGGAACCTGCGCAAACGGAATCTTCTCCTTCACTCGCACGTTCTGGATCTTCTGCGGAAATACTTTGAGGTCACCGACCAGTTCTGCCAGCGACTTCCCTGCCCGGACGATGATATCCATCAGGCGGAGCGCAGTAAGCAGGCCGTCGCCAGTAGTGGCTTCGCCATCGCGGAAAATAATATGGCCCGACTGCTCACCGCCAAGAGTGGCCCCGGTCTTGAGCATTTCCTCGAGCACATATTTGTCGCCGACGTTGGCCCGCAGCATGCGGATGCCGGACTTTTTCAGGGCAATCTCCAAACCCATGTTTGACATGATGGTGGAGACGACCGTATTAGCCTTCAATTTTCCTTGAGCGTGCAGGTCGCGAGCGACGGCGAGCAGCACCCCATCCCCGTTGACGACGCGACCCGCGGCATCGCAGAACAAGGCGCGGTCGGCGTCGCCGTCAAAGGTTACGCCGAGATCAAACTTGTCGGCGGATTCAGCCACCATTTCCCCGAGAGTCTCGGGATGCAGCGCGCCGCAACCGTCGTTAATATTTTTGCCGTTGGGCGAAACATGGATGAATGTAGGATGGACTCCGAGAGAGCGAAACAGTTCCGGGGCTTCCGCCGTAGCCGCGCCGTTGGCGCAATCCACGAGTACGCGCAGCTTGCTCAGATCGGAAGACACGTCCGCGGCCAGCGCCTTAACGTAGGCATGGCGCAACCCGGCCTCGCCCGGCAGAGATGGCTCCGGAATCTTGAGCGCAGTATCGTCGGAAGCAGAGTCGGCGGCACCATTGGCCTTCTGCAGCAAAGCAAAAATCTCTTTTTCGATGGCAAGCTCTCTGGTGTCGGCCAATTTGAATCCATCCCCGGAAAACACTTTGATACCGTTATCAGTCCAGGGATTGTGCGACGCGGAAATCACAACTCCTACCGCCATTTTTCGCGAACGAGCGAGGTACGCCACACCCGGCGTGGTAATTACGCCGGCGCTATGGACCTCAACACCCACCGCACCCAGGCCTTGGGCGACTCGGTCGGCGATCCAGCCGCTTGACTCGCGCGTGTCCTGGCCAATCACTGCCTGTGGCTTTTGCGTCGTGCGCATCAGATCATGGCCCAGAGCGCGCCCAATCAGATAAGTGCTTTGTTGGGTCAGCGGAAATTCTCCCGCCACACCCCGGATGCCGTCGGTCCCAAACAACTGCCTTTGCTGGCTCATAAATAGGTTTGCGGAAAATTCAAGAAAACGATGAACAGAAATGATAACTGAGGACGCGTAAAAGCCGCGGGCCCAAGTTGCTGTAGGGCTTCAATGGGTGGAGGCACTTCCCACTTTCTGCACGACCACGGTTACGCGAATTGAAGTCGCCTGTAGCACTTGCACCAGCGGATCGGAAACATACACATTCGTGTTGAAAAGCGCGCTACCCCGCGTGCCGGTCGCGTCGACGGGATCCGTCGTCGCGGCATCGATCTTTTCTACATGGTGCCGAGGGCCGGTGATCGTGATGCGTGCCGGGTCGGCATCGACTTTGACAATCTGTTCTCCATCGGCGAAGTTTCCCGTCACCCGCGGATGAATTTCAACATCACGGGTCAGCCGCGTATCAAATGCAAGGTGCAACTGGCTGGGCACGACTTGCACGACGGTAACGTCGCGGGGATGACGTACCTGCAGCGAAGTCAGTTCGAACGTGCGTTCGCCCGACTGGACACCAGCCAGTTCAATTTCCGCGTGAATCTCATTCGCCTGTAGTTGCCGGATGACCCGCTCCGGTCCGCGTACGCGAATTTGCGCCTCGGGAATGAGTTCGGAGCTGATCTCGAGCTGGGCTGGAACATGCTGAAAGACGATGGGGGCACGCACCGCCACTTCCGCTGGCTGTTCGTCAGGTGAGATCAGAAACCAGAGACCGGAGGCCAGCAACAACGAGAGGAATTTCAACCCGAAGTTGTGAAGCACGTAACGCTGAAACACTCCAATCATGAGTGGGGCTCCGATTCCACACCGGGCTCGGTTTTTCGGTGAGGTGCCGAGTCACTCAAGGGCGAGTCCAAGAGCGAATCATCGTCTTCGTGCGCAATCGCAGTCGGCAGGGTTACCGGCGCCATGAAGCGCCGGAGTTCACTGCCCAGACGCTCACGCAACTGCTCGACGGTCAAGTCGCGCTCGATTTGGCCGCCAATCGCCAGGCTGATTGCGCCTGTTTCCTCGGAACAGACGACAGCGATCGCGTCGGTTTCTTCGGTGATGCCGAT
>CAZILJ010000821.1:0-2435 GCA_964539915.1 uncultured Acidobacteriaceae bacterium
GTTCGATGCTCGACGTGATGACGTGGTCGCCCGCGGCAATCAGGCCCGCAATCGCAAGATTGTCGGCCTCGGTGCCGCCGCTGGTGAAAACGATTTCCGCAGCGCGACAACCAAGCAGCGCCGCTACGGACTCGCGGGCGTCTTCGACGGCAGCCCGCGTTTGCTGCCCATGATGATGGATGGAGGAAGCATTGCCGAATTGCTCTCCGAAATAAGGACGCATCGCCTCGAACACGTCGGGCAATAGCGGAGTCGTGGCGTTATTGTCGAGGTAAATGCGGTGCATAACAGAACCCGCTTCTATTCTACCTTGCGGAAGAGTGTTCGATCAGGGAGACATTGCTGGCTGCGTATTGCTGGCACATTCCGGACCACGGGAACAGGGACGTGGCAAGCAGCCTCTCTACCAGGCCGCAGCGAGCTGCGGGCGGCTTTGACCCTGCCCGGACAGCCGAGATGGCCCCATATGGCCATCCCTGCTGCAACGGCTTTCATCGTTGGTCGATCGGGACGTACTGGTTGGGATAGTCCGGCCCCAGATATTCGGCGCGCGGACGGATCAGGCGATTGTCGTTGAGTTGCTCGATGACATGGGCGGCCCAGCCACTGACGCGGGAGACCGCGAAGATGGGCGTGAACAGGTCGACATCGATTCCCAAGGTGTGATAAGTGGAGGCCGAGTAGAAGTCGACATTGGCATTCAGATTCTTGTCGGCTTTTACAAACTCCTCAATCTTGTGGGAAATTTCAAACCACTTTCCCTGGCCGCTGGAATTGCCCAGGTCACGGGACATCGCGCGGAGGTGCGTCGCGCGAGGGTCCTCGGTGTGGTAGACGCGATGTCCAAAGCCGGGGATCTTTTTCTTTTGAGCCAGCATGCCTTTGACATACTCGACAGGGTCGACGCCAGAGGCGTCGATCGCCTCCAAAATATGAAATACCGCTTCGTTGGCGCCACCGTGCAACGGTCCTTTCAGAGCGCCGATGGCGGAGGTGATTGCCGAATGCATATCCGACAAAGTTGCCGCTGTAACCCTTGCGGCAAACGTCGACGCGTTGAGTTCATGGTCGGCGTGAAGAATCAAAGCGATGTCTAGAGCGCGCTCGGCGGTCGGCGTAGGACGCTTTCCGTTCAGCATGAGCAGAAAGTTCGCAGCATGAGAGAGTGCGCGATCCGGTTCGACGACGGGACGCCCCTTGCGAATGCGGTCATACGCAGCGACGATCATGGCGATCTGCGACGTAATGCGAATCGCTTTGTCTTCATTGGCCTTGCTGTCGTTGCTCTTTTCTTGAGGATCATAAAATGACAACGCCGAAACCGCTGTACGCAGCACGTCCATGGGCAAGGCGTGCCGAGGCGCGTTGCGCAGCAGGGTGATGATCGACGCATCCAGCTTGCGCTCTTCCGCCAGGCGCTCGTGTAGTTCGCGCAGTTCACTGCGTGTGGGCAATTTTCCGAACCACAACAAGTAGCAAGTCTCTTCAAAATTCGACTGGTGCGCCAACTCGTGAATATCGATCCCGCGATAGGCCAGGACACCGCGCTCTCCGTCGATGTAACAAATCTTGGAATTCGTAGCTACAACGCCCTCAAGGCCTTTGGGCGCAAGGTTTGTGGTCGCGCTGGACATTGGATTCTCGCTTCGATCTCCGGACTTTGCGTTGCGGGACCGCGCGAGTGGACGCGGGAGGGCAACCTTTTTTTATACCTGAAACGGAGCGAACTTTCCAACCGCAGCGGGGGAATTTCGGGGGAATCGGTGTGCCGGAATGTGCCAAGGAGATCTCGAAGATCCGCTCTTGGCGTGCATTTTTGGCTCAATGGGCAGCGACGGGGTTTTGCTAGGCGCCTTTCTAGGAGTGTATACTCAACGGTTCTTCTGCAAATCATCAGAGTTTTCCAGCAGCTATTCATACTCCCATGGAAGGACAGCCCGGAATGAAACGGTTTTTCTCGCTTCTACTCGCCTTTGCATTCATTTTTTCCACACTAGCCACCGCCGACGAGGGTATGTGGCTCTACAATGCTCCCCCAAAGGACAAAATTAGAGCAAAATACGGCTTCGAAGTTACCCAACAATGGCTCGATCATGTTCGTCTGTCTTCGGTACGATTCAACAACGGCGGCTCGGGATCGTTCGTTTCAGCAGACGGACTCACCTTTACCAACCATCACGTGGGCGCAGGGTGCGTGCAGCAACTCTCGACCGCCGGACACGACTACATCAAGACCGGTTTTTACGCCAAGACGCAGGCGGAAGAAGCCAAATGCCCAAATTTGGAGCTGAATCAACTCGTTGGCATCGAGGATGTGACCGATAAGATCAATGCCGGCGTGAAGACCGGGATGTCGGCGGCCGCCGCCGGCCAGGCCCAGCGCGCCGCCATGTCGCAGGTCGAAAAAGACTGCTCCGCTACGACCGGACTGCGCT
>CAZILJ010000822.1:0-3162 GCA_964539915.1 uncultured Acidobacteriaceae bacterium
CCAGAACTTGTGACCCGTGCGGTGGATAAATACATCCTCCAGTGCAGGCTTGCTGACCGAGATTGCCTGAATCTCGCCGGGAAATGCCTCAACCACGTCAGGGACGAACCGGTGCCCCGCTGCCTGCTCGATGCGTACCTGATTTCCCAGTACTGAAGCTTCGACATGGAAGCGAGTGCGAACCTGCTCGGCCAATGCGACCGCGTCGTGCGCAGCATCCAGCATGATCACGTCGCCACCGATTTCGCTTTTCAATTCTGTTGGCGTGCCCAGCGCGACCAAGTTTCCTTCATTCAGGATGGCCAGCCGGTCGCAGCGCTCGGCCTCTTCCATTAAGTGCGTCGTGACCAGCACGGAAACGTGCTCTTCGTCCCGCAGGATTTGCAGATACTGCCACAGATCGCGGCGCGCGCCGGGATCGAGGCCCGTGGTCGGCTCATCCAGCAACAAAACTCCCGGGTGATGCAACAATCCTTTTGCAAGTTCAATGCGCCGTTGCATGCCACCGGAAAAGGTTTCGACGCGTTCTTTTGCGCGGTCGGCGAGACCGACGCGAGCCAGAATCTCTGCTACTCGAATTTTGAGGGCTGATCCGCGCAGGCCATAGAGATGTCCCTGGTGCCATAAATTCTCGTAAGCGGTCAGTTTTCCGTCAACACTCTGCGCCTGAAATACAACGCCAATCTGACGGCGCACATTTGCCGCATCCTGCGCCGCATCGTATCCCATGATCATCGCCCGGCCTGCGGTCGGGATCATGAGGGTGGAGAGAATACGGAAGAGCGTCGTTTTGCCACTGCCATTGGGGCCGAGCAGACCAAACAACTCCGCGGGTCGGACTTCGAATGAAACTCCATTCAACGCCGTGCGGTTCTCGTAGCGATGCACCAGATTTTCTACCGAGATCACCGGCGCAGCCGAGTGCTCAGGTTCGGGACCGGCATCGGCGAGTGCGGAGACTTTCGAGACCAAGACAATACCCCGGGGACTGCAACTAGTTTACGACATCTGGTCGAGCCTGGAGCTTCGCTCGAGGACAGTAAAGGGGCGGCTGCCTCCACATGGGCAGTTTCCCCGAACTCATGCGACCGAAGGATTCCGATGTGCCTGCGGCAATCGTTCTTCCAGGGCTACCGGAACATGTCTCCATACCTGGAGGGCAAGGATGACCGTCGAGGCGAGCAGAAGGGCGCCGACCGCGACATGAGCAACGGTGGACACTACCATCGGGAACTCGGGCTGCACTGCATCGCGACCCCACGACACGCGAGTGAGAAATGCGGTAAAGCCAAGGCATAGCTGGGCAATCACGAGCGACAGCATCATGATGGCGGGACGACGAATGGCTTCGATTTGCGGATAGACGGTGAGCGCCCGCACCGCGGTCCAGGTCAGAACAAACGATACGACCACGGCGTGCACAACGTGGGGCCACCAGCTCAGACCGTGATGACGAAACATGGCCCCGAGAATCAACTGGACGTACAGGACGAAAATGGAAAGAAGAGTCAGTGTGAATAAACTTGGCCGCCGCTGATCGAACTCCAGCGCAGGCTGTTCTTCTACCCATTTCCTGCCAGTGAACAAGGCCATCGCCACGGCAATGCAGAAAAAGGTCTGAGCCAGTGCCGCATGAGTCGACGAGACGGCGGGCGGCAAATAGAACAGCACGGTGATTCCGCCCAGAATGCCTTGGGCGATTACCGTTCCCAGAGCCGCAAAGCCTAAGATGCGCAGCCAGCGCCGCTTTTCCGCGCGCCATGTCCAGACAGCAAGGACGATCGTAAGAAGCCCGGCCACCTGCGCAATCATGCGGTGCGTATGCTCGAACCTCACACCACCCACGAGTTTCGGAATCTTGTACCAGGAACCGAATGACGTCGGCCAGTCGGGAACAGAAAGTCCAGCGTCGTTACTAGTGACCAGCGCCCCAGCAATAATCAGCAGAAAGGTCCAGCAGGCAAGAATGACAGCGAGCCGATGATGCCCGCGATGATAAGTTGTCGCGATGGCTTTCAGAGTAGAGCCCCTATGATCATGGGATCAACCGAGAGGCAGAGCAGGTCGCATGGTAAGCGCAACCTGCTCCAACCCAGAGACTCGATTCAACCCTGCTCGTTCGAACCGCCATTTTACCAAATTAAAGGTGCTACTCGCCGCCTGCTTTGAAGCTCTGGTCGACAGTCTTGCTGTCTTTGGCGGCGACCGTTACCTTCTGGTCTTGTTCTCCAAGCTTCTCGTGGACGAATGCGATCGTGTAATCGCCCGGGGGGAGGCCCTTAATCTCATACTTTCCGTCTTTCGCGGTGACTGCGAAGAACGGGCTCTTCACCACGCTGATGTACATCTTCATCCATGGGTGCTGGTTGCACTTGACCGGCAGCATGACTTCTTCGCGAGCGAAATTCTTCTCGATCGCTGCCGAGGATGGCGGCTGCGACTCATTCCATTCCCGGTTGTCTTTGGGCGTGGGATGGATGTTGTGCGTGGTGGGATCGTCGTTCTTGATCTGCACGGTCTGGCCGGCCATCACGCCGAGCACGTGAGGATGATACTGGCAACCTCTCTGGTCGAGCACGACGGGATCTTTAGGGACGTCGAATGTGCGGTTGCCGAGGCCATCCTTTACGTAGACGAAAACATTGGCCAAGTCGCCGTCGGAGACGACAACATTCTCGGCTTCGTTCGTACCCTTGCAGCCGGGATCCTGGCTCATGTCGATCTTGGAGGCCTTGGGAGCGGTTCCGTCAAACTTCACGGTACCGTTGATCGTGGCTACCGTCGCTGGATCAATGGGCGTGGCCGCGGGAGCCGCATTCTCGGCGGTGCTGTTGTTCGACTGCTCGGTATTCTCCTTCTTGTTACAAGCTGCCAGAATCAGAAGCGCGCACAGAGCCATGCTGAGAGTGATCGCTGCCCAACTTTTCTTATTCATGATGTCGCCCTTTCGTTAGCATTTTTGTTCGCTGCGTAGGCCGCGGGCGAGGGCGCCCACGCTACAGCCGGCAGGACGCCGGCGCTACTTTTCCAAGTCATTGCCAAACCGAGCATTCTACCGCGAACCTCCGGCTGCCGTATGATGCGATTCCACCGCCGCATGTTTGCGGTCAGTTGTGGGCTGCACGGAAGCTTTGGCTTGCGGCATCGAGGAGGCAACGCGCG
>CAZILJ010000823.1:0-6262 GCA_964539915.1 uncultured Acidobacteriaceae bacterium
GACTCCGTAGGGATTCACCGGCTGCCGCGGCGTATTCTCTTCGATCGGAACTTTCGTCGGCTCGCCGTACACCGCGCAGGTCGAAGAGAAAATAATCTTCTTCACTCCGGCCTCGAGTGCCGCATTCAGCAGAGATAGCCCGCCCTCCACGTTGTTATGAAAATATTTCCTCGGATTGATCACCGACTCGCCGACATAGGCGTGCGCCGCGAAGTGCATGACGGCTTCGGCACGCGGCAATTGCTCCCTGAGCGCGGCGGCATCCAGCATGTCCCCTTTCACCAACTCAAAGCCCGCTGCCAGCATTTCATGACCGGTGCTGAGATTGTCGAAAATGATTACTTCATGGCCCGCACGTTTCAATGCTCGCGCCGCATGACTGCCGATATATCCAGCCCCGCCAATGACAAGAACGACCATCATCATCCTTCCTAGCGCCGCATTCGAAATGACTACCTGCGACCCACCGGGTGGGCGGCGAGTCAAGCATCGGCGTCCACGGCGACACATACCACCGCTTCATGTTTGGAATAAATTAGAGACGCAGAGCATCATTGTACACAGAACGGAATGATTGGAACCTCACCTGGCCCCAACGACTCCTCCTCCCTTGGGCCTGTTAAGATAGGCCTTCCCTCGTGGGAGGTTTTCGTGGAAATCCTACCGCCACCCGATCCTGGCTCAGAACTCGCACCAGGGTCGGTCGATTCCGCAACTGTTCCCGCGGTCATGGCTGCGCCGATGCTCGAAGGGCCTGCGTATCGTGATCGCGGCACGGGCTTGGTGGTCTTCGGCGTATTCCAGATCATCCTGGGATTGCTTACGGCGCTGATGATCCCTCTGGTCGCGTTGGGCGCATTCATGTCCCGTCTCGCGCCCGGTGGCTCGATGCGTCCCGGCCAGTTCATCTCCGGAGTCGCCACCTATGCATTTCTTGCGGCAGCGCTGGTAACCCTTGGCATCGGATCAGTCCGAATGAAGCGCTGGGGCCGGGCCCTCACGCTAGTTACTTCTTGGTATTGGCTCATTATGGGAGTGCTCATCACGATCCTGCTGACCGCGATGCTACCCGTAATGATGCGTACGATGCTGGCGCAGGCGCGGCAAAATGCGCCCGCAGGTCCTTCGCCAGAAATGTCCACTGGGGTGGTGGCCGTAATCCTTACGGTCATCATTATTTTTGCCGCCTTCTTTCTCGTGTTGGTGCCGACGGCTTTTGTCATTTTCTACAGCCGCAAAGATGTCGCCGAGACGGTTCTCCGCCACGATCCAGTAGAGCGCTGGACCGATCGAACGCCTTTGCCCGTGCTGGGCGCGAGCGTCGCACTTTTTACGGGAGCGATGTACATGTTGCTCGTCGGTCTGACGACGCCAATGTTTCCCTTTTTCGGGCGCTACCTCACCGGCATTCCGGCAGCGGCCTGCTTTGTCGGGCTCGCTCTAGTGGATGTCTACTTGGCCATCGCGCTGTTCCGTCTCAAATCTTCCGGCTGGTGGATTGCGATCCTGGTCGCGCCGGTTCGCATGTTGTCGATGATTCTGACTTATCGCCGGGCTGACCTGATGCAGGCCTATTCGAAGGTCGGGATTTCCGATGAGCAGGTGAAGATGCTCAATGCGAATCCCATGTTCCGCGGCCACATCCTTCTGTGGTGGAGTCTGATCTCGGTAGTGCTGTTCTTCGGTTACTTGTTGTGGCTGAAGCGCTATTTCAAGGAAACGGCGTCTGCACAGTCGAATGCCCTTACGGCGCAAATCAGTTGAACCCTTGCTCGCTTTGAGCCTGGCTATTTCAGTTCGAGATTTTTGGAGGATCTTATGACCGAGCAACTTGCCGACAAGACTTGCGTGCCGTGCCGGGGAGGCGTTCCGCCGCTCAAGGGAAAGGAACTGACAGAATTACAACTGCGCGTCCCCAAGTGGATGGTCTACGATGAACATCAACTTCACCGCGAGTTCAAGTTCGCGGACTTCAAGCAGGCTCTGGAGTTCGTTAATCAGGTGGGCGCTCTAGCCGAAGAACAAGGACATCATCCCGATATCCTGCTTGCCTGGGGTAAAGCCGAGATCACATTGTGGACGCACAAGGTCGACGGCCTGACCGAGAGCGACTTCATCATGGCGGCCAAGATCGACCGGCTGCACACAAAATAAAATGGGACCCGTCCAAACGGTAGCGATCGTGAATGGCCGATTATGAATCACCACCACTGGCTGAGAACCACCACCCTTGGTGCAGTTCGGCCACCAAGGCCGCGATTCGCGCATCGTGCCGCGCGACGCTTCCCAACTTAACCTGCTAAGAACATTGCAATTATGTAATTGCTAATCCTGGCTCTAAATTGGCACTCAGACTGCTCCCCTTTGGGAAACCGTGTTCTGGCCCCGGACTAGGATGCCTAGACGGGGACCCCATCCTAAAGGAGTACCTCCATGCTGTGCCGCACTCGCAGTCTGTTGCTCGCCGGACTGCTGGCTCCATTGCTTCTTTCAGGTTGCAACAACACCCTAAACCCCCTGTGTACCAGCGCTAGGCCGGCACCCTTGATCGGTTCAATTTCCCCCAGCACAATGACCTTCGCGCAAGTGCAACAGGGCGTCGAACTCGTCGTCAACGGCAGTAACTTCGTTTCTTCGACTGAGGTGATGATCAACAGCACCCCTCTGGGCGCTAGTGTTGTCAGCAGTACGCAATTGAAAGTGAAAGTCTCGTCCGATGTGATATCAGGGCCCGGTCAGGTAAAGGTCATGGTGCAGACTCCGAGCGGCAATACCGGAGATCTCGGCTGCACCAGCGGAGGAAAAAGCAGCGTGCTCGTGTTGACTGTCCACTGAGCGCTTGCGGGCAAATCGGAATGCTCCTCGCGTTCCAATTCTTCTGCGCCCACGGTTCAATGTTCGATGAATTGATCCGGAACTTCGAGTCCGGGGCGAACGGAGTTCCACTCTGGTTCGCACCGGTACACGAGCACCGTGGGCGCACACCTTTCCACTTAAATCAGATGTGAGTGGCAACTTCACGTGATAGGTGTGTGGCCACCCGAGTTTTCTTGAGAGGTAGCGAATGACTGCTCGTCCCGATTCCACCCCCGAAACCCTTAAATACCCACACTGGCAGCGCGAGTTTGATGCCGCAATTCTAGAAGGTGACCCAAAGACACTGCGACAGCGTGTGGACGCCGCAGAAGCCGCCCTTTTTCTTCGATTACAGGCACTGGCCGGAAACGCCGAGGGACAGGCGGAGCAGCGAGCCATTGCTGATGCCATGCGGACCCTGCGAGCCATTCAGAAGGAAAAGTTGGCTTACCCAGATTGGCACAAAAAGTAGTGGCCGGCTCATCGTGTTTCCGCATCCAAGCGAGTTGTGCCAACTGCCATGCCCAAGAAGCGTGTCTTACTGGTAGACGACAACACCGCCGTGCGTTTGCTGGTGCGTCAACTGTTTGAATTGGAACCTGACTTCGAAATCGCAGGAGAGGCAGAAAACGGGCAGGAGGCTGTCGATAAAGCTGCAAATCTGAAACCCGACCTGGTCATCTTGGACCTTTCCATGCCTGTCATGACGGGGCTCGACGCCGCGCCTCTGCTGAGGAAACTCCTGCCCGATACGTCAATTATTCTCTTCACGGTTCACGAAGGCAGCGAAGTACAACGGCTGGCAAATGAGTCCGGCGTGGACTCAATCGTTTCCAAGAGTCAGGTAGCGACTGAGCTGATCCCTCGCGCGCAAGCACTGTTGGAAAAATCCCATTCTGGCAAGCTTCCCAACGCCAGCTAAGACGAAGGCGCCCGCCTTGAGGAAAATAGGGATTCCCGCAATGCCTGGCAACGACCATCCACTTTAGACCTCGGACAACAGTAGCGCATCAGGAAACTACATCGGCCTCGCCCGTCCGGCTTGCGTAAAGTGCGAATGCAAGAATCGCAGCCGGAACCAGCATCACGATACCCGTACTTGTGGCCACGGTGCGAGCGGAAATGCCTGCATCAAGAAAACGGCCCGCCAAGTAGGCTGTGACCGCAAACGTGAGACTGCCTAAACCGAGGTCTGCAGCGAAAACACGCCCTCGAAAACGGTCCTCCGTATGAACCTGCAGTAGCGTCGTAGAGAAGACCCAAACCGTTGACCCTCCCATGTGTGCCAGCATCGCACAAGCCGCTGCCATCCAAACGCTGCGACTTGCGCCCAGGACACCATAACCAACTGCTATCGTGAGATACCCGAGCAGGATGCCCAGGCGAAGACGATGGTCGCTGCGGCCCGCCCACCGCGCCGCTACCAGCGGTCCCACAAGCGCTCCCAGACCACGTCCGCCGAGCGAAATGCTCATGCCGAGAATAGCTCCGCCAGCGGGATCGATGCCACGACCCCGCACGACGAATTCACGCGCTCCCATCACCGTAAAGATGACCCAGCTCGGTCCTATCATTAATTCTCCGGCTTTTGCAAAAACCGCCGGCAGCAACGTCGGATGGCTTCGGATGTACCGAATTCCCTCCCATATCGGAGAGAAGTCGCCAAGATCGCGTGCGCGAAGCGGAGCTGCCGATTCGGCGTGCGGTTCAGCGAAATGCATTCCGCTGATCAGAAGTGCCGATGCGAGAAACGAAAGAGCGTTGAGAATAAAGACCGTGTTACGCCCGAAGTAAGCGGCAACCACTCCGCCCACCGCGGCTCCGATCAGCAGATTCACCGACCAGGTCGCCGAAGACAGTGTGTTGGCGACGAGAACCTGATCCTCAGACGCGATGTTGGGAATGACAGAACTGCGCGCTGGTTCGAAGAACGCGGCCATGGTGGTTTCCGCAAGCAATAAAGGGTAAATGAGCCAAACCGTCGAGCGAGAACGCACCATCAACATCGACAGCACCACCACGAAACGAACAATATCGGCTGCGATCATCACGTGTTTGCGGTGCAGCCGATCGTTCACTACTCCGGCTGTCGGGCCCACGAACGTCTGAGGCAAAACCTGCAGGACCAGGGCCAACGCCACCGAACTAGCGTGCCCGGTCAACTGCAGGAGCAGCGCGTAGATCGAGAGTGTGTAGAACCAATCCCCGATCTCGCTGACGATCTGCGCCAGCCAGAGGCGCCGGAAATTTCGGTTTCCGCGGAGCAGTCGCACGTACGAAGCGGGCGTGATGGAAGACGCAATGTGCTCCGGTTCAGGTTCCATGGGAGTGCATAGGGTAATCGGTAAGGCGTCAGAGGGCAAAGTCAGACCGCATGTTGACTTCGGTCCGATGGGTAACCTACCATCCACGCGCGCTGTTTCTTCGGCCTTGTCGCTAACCGAAGCCCTTCGGAATCGTCCGAATCGGGCAGGAGGAACTCATGAAGAGATTTTCCCAACTGGCCGCGGTTCTAGTTCTGGCGATGGTCGCATTTGCGCAGAGCGACGAGATAGGTCCTAATGAAAATCTTGTCGCTGAGGGTATTCCCAAGATTCCCGCGTCGCTGGCGGAATCTGTCGGACGCTACAGCGAATTTCGCACAGCGGGCTTTGCCAGCTGGCATCCGGCCAAGCGCGAGATGCTGATCGAGACTCGATTTGGCGATACCTCTCAGGTACACCAGGTGAAATTTCCAGGCGGCGCGCGCACACAGCTTACCTTCTTCCCCGATCGCATCGCAGGAGCCAGTTATCAACCGGGCAAGGGCGACTCCTTTCTGTTCGTAAAAGACGTCGGCGGCGGTGAGTTTTTTCAACTCTATCGCTATGACCTCGCGACAGGAGCCATTACCCTGCTGACCGATGGGAAGTCGCGGAACACCAGTCCCCGCTGGTCGTATCAGGGAGACCGCATCGCCTACGGCTCCACAAAGCGGTCGGGCGACGATGTGGACATATGGATCGTCAACGCGTCCGATCCGACCAGTGCACGCATGGTCGCACCAATGGAAGGCGGAGGTTGGGAAGTTTCTGACTGGTCGCCCGATGACAAGCAGTTGCTGCTGATCAACTCTGTCTCCGCCGCGGAGACCTCCGTCTGGCTGTTGGATGTGTCCTCGGGAAAGAAACAGTTGCTGACTCCCAAGACCGAATCAAAGACCGGATCCGAGACCGTGGCCTACGGCAGTGCGCGCTTCGCCAAAGACGGCAAAGGCGCGTACATGACCAGCGATGCAGGCTCGGAATTTCAGCGGCTGGTCTATATGGATTTCGGGACCCATAAGACAACCGTGTTGACGGCTGCGCTGAAGTGGGCCGTCGACGAACTGGATCTCTCGCAAGACGGCCGCTGGATCGCGTTCGAG
>CAZILJ010000824.1:0-8085 GCA_964539915.1 uncultured Acidobacteriaceae bacterium
CATCAAGATGAATCCGGAAGAGAAGAAAGTCGGGCTCAGCATCCGCGCGGTGGGCGAAGAGGCCTCACGCTCGGAAGTGGAAGCCTACAAGCAGCCAGTTTCCAGCACCAGTTCGACGATTGGCGAGCTGATTTCGTGGAAGCGCGCCAGCAACGAAAATAATTGAAGTCGTAATGGTTCCGTTTCAAAGCCGCCTGCAGAGGGCGGCTTTTTACTTTGGAAAACGAAAACTGAAGGAGCCGGACTGGCATCATTTCGGGCTGGCATAATTCGAGTAACTATTCGTGCCTCTGTTCTCCTGGGACCTCTGCGGTTATCTCGGTTCGTCTTTCGTTTGGCCGCTCCCGTCGCTGTGTTCTAGAATCATTCGTTTGCCTTTTGGCATCTCTTCTTACTGAGGATCATCACTTTGCCCGAAACCATCTACGACGTAGCCATTATCGGCAGCGGACCGGCCGGATACACTGCCGCGATTCGCGCTGGCCAATATGGACTGAAGACCGCTCTCATCGAAAAAGATGGGTTGCTGGGAGGCACATGCCTGCATGTCGGCTGCATTCCGACCAAGGCCCTGCTCTTCAATGCGGAACTGTGGGATCACTTGAAAGAGGCCAAGGAGTTCGGCATCGAAGGTGTGGACGCGCGCAAGCTTAATTGGGCGGCGATACAGGATAGGAAAGCGAAGATCGTCGCCAAGCACACCAAGGGCCTTGAGTTCTTGATGAAAAAGAACAAGGTGCAGACGGTGAAAGGCTACGGCAAACTCATGGGCCCGGCGCAGAATGGCGTGCTTTCCATCGAAGTCACGAACGATGGCAAAGCCAGTGAGCTCAAGGCGAAGAATGTCATTCTCGCTACCGGCTCCGAAGCCCGCATGCTGCCTGGTCTCGAAGCGAACGACCGCATCTTGACCAATATTGAAATACTTAGCCTGAAAGAGCTTCCGAAGTCGATTGTGATTGTGGGCGCGGGGGCGGTGGGAGTCGAATTTGCGTCGATCTATCGCTCGTTTGATTGCGAGGTGACGATCGTCGAAATGCTGCCCCGCCTGGTGCCCGTCGAAGATGAAGAAGTTTCCAAGGAACTCGCCCGCGTCTTCCGCAAGCGCGGCATCAACTTCCATACCAGCGCGAAAGTCGACAAGGTTGAAAAGACCAAAGCAGGTATCGCCGTGACCATCACGGCGGATGGAAAACAACAGAAAATTGACGCGGAAAAGATTCTCATCGCTGTGGGCCGCAAGCCGCGCACGCAGAACGTCGGCCTCGAACGTACAAAAATCAAGCCCGATCGCGAGTTCATCAAAACCGACTCCTGGATGCAGACGGCTGAACCTGGAATCTACGCCGTCGGCGACATTGTGCTGGGCACGCCGCAACTGGCGCATGTCGGAGCGATGGAAGCCCTTGTCGCGATCGCGAAAATTGCAGGCAAGCCCGCTAAACCTATCAACCCGGAGCACATTCCGGGCGCCACCTACTGCCATCCCGAAATCGGCAGCGTTGGCCTCACCGAAACGAAAGCCCGCGAAGCGGGATACAACGTGAAGGTCGGCAAGTTTCCGTTCAGCGCGAACTCGCGCGCGTCGATTGTCGGCCAGCACGAGGGCTTCATCAAGATCATCTCCGACGCCGACTACGGCGAAATCTTAGGTGTGCACATCATCGGCCCGCAGGCGACGGAGTTGATCGCCGAAGCCGTCGCCGCCATGGAACTCGAAGCTACCGTCGAAGACTTGATGTGGACCATCCATGCGCATCCGACACTGGCCGAAGCCATGCTGGACGCATCGAACAGCGTGTATGGGATGGCCATCAACGCGTGAAGCTATGAGCCAGGGATTACACGGATGAACCCCGATCAATCGAGGCGCGTATGCGACCCCGCGCGGTTCCGTGTCCTTTGTGGGGAACGGCTTCGATCGTGATCCGGTGTAATCTGTGAAGATCCGTGGCCAACACAATTTGACTTCCGTCGTCCAACTCGGCACGGTTGACTATGGGACCGGCCTGCGCCTGCAGCAGCAGCTAGTCGCCTTGCGCAAAGAGGAGAAAATCGGCGATGTTCTTCTCTTGCTCGAGCACGCGCCAGTCATCACGCTGGGCAGAAACGCGAAAGCGGCGAACGTAGTCGCCTCGCCCGAAGTTCTGAAGAAACGGGGCGTCGAACTTTTTGAATGCGACCGCGGAGGCGACGTCACTTTCCATGGGCCCGGTCAGATCGTCGGCTATCCCATCTTTGATCTCCGTGGATTTGCCGAACCAGATGGCAAGCGCAAGACCCTGGGTGTCGTGGAATTCGTCCGGCGCCTCGAAGATGTCCTGATGCGCACCTGCGCCGACTTCACCATTCCTACAAAGCGCATCCCCGGCCTAACCGGAGTGTGGACCGACGCTGGAAGCGACGATGCTCGTGTGGGGGCGGGCGCCCTCGCCCGTCCGGGCGAGTCGAAGACTGGCCTCGCTGTCGCTGAAGTCTCCGAGCAGGCGTTTCCCGAATCCAAGCTCGCCGCCATCGGCGTCCACGTTTCCCGCTTCGTCACATCTCACGGCTTCGCCCTCAACGTAAACCCAGACCTCGGTTTCTTCCATCTGATCATTCCTTGCGGAATTCCGTCGAAGCCGGTGACTTCGATGCAGCAGCAACTGGGCAGACCACTCGATCTGAACGCGGTTGCTGAATCCATCTCCCGAAACGTTGGAGTTGTGTTTCAGAGTCAGATTCTTTGGGTCGAAACTCTCGATGCACTGCTCGGTCGCGCTGTCGGCACTCCGAGGAAGCCGCCGGCCGAACTCCGCCAGCGTCACAGAGAAGACGACTCGACCTGGGCCTGATCGCGAGTTATGTGGTCCGGGTCTTTGAGCCAAACAGGGCTAGGCGAAAATTCAGCTGCCTTGACGCAGTTGCCTGCACTGCTCTGACGCCTAGCCCTTTTCCCCAATCTCGCGATACCATGAATAGGTAGCGCTCGCGCCGCTTTCCCATGGCGAATAAGAAAATTAAATCCAAGCCCAGTTCTAACGGCAATCACCCGCGCAACGGATCAGCCCGGGCAAATTCGAAAGCTTCCAGCAACCGGAATCGTCGCACCTACTCCATTCCCGATTACCGCCTGGAGCATCCCGACTTCACTGTCCGCCAACGAGTTGAGAAAAGCCGTGATGGTGGTGAGCATGTGCGCTACGAGGTCGAAGGCGATCTAGACACGCCGGTCCCGCCAATCCGCGACTCGAAATATCTCGACAAGAAGCAATGCATCGAAATCTATCGCTGGATGCTTCTGAACCGCAAGATGGAGGTCGCGCTCGAGAATCTCTACAAGCAGGGCAAGGTCGTCGGTGGAGTCTATTTCGGCCTCGGCCAGGAGGCCTGCTCCTGCGCCTCCGCCTACGGGCTCGACGAGGATGACTGGTTCGCGCCCATGATCCGCAATCAGGGCTCGCTCCTGGTACGCGGGTTTCGTGCGAGCGACACCATGATGCAGTACATGGCCAAGGCCGACTCGCCCACCAAGGGCCGCGACGGCACATCGCACTTCGGCGACATCGAGAAGCGCAACATGGTTTCGCCGATCTCAATGCTCGGCGACCTCATTCCGGTGCTGTCAGGAGTGGCGCTGGGGGCGCGCCTTCAAGGACGCAACCTCGCCGTCATGACCTACATTGGCGACGGAGGCCAGTCGACCGGCGTCACGTACGAAGGCATCAACTTCGCCGCCGTGCAGAACCTCGGCCTCGTGCTCTTCGTGGAAAGCAATCTCTGGGCCTATTCCACACCGTCAGAAATGCAGTACCGCTGCAAAGATCTCGCCGAACGCGCCATCGGATACGGCATTCCCGGCGTGATCGTTGACGGCACCGACGCGTGTCAGGTCTACGACGCGGCCCGAGAAGCCGTCGACCGCGCGCATCGTGGCGAAGGCCCAACGCTCATCGAAGCGAAGATGATGCGCATGAAAGGACACGCCATTCACGACGCCGCCAGCTACGTGCCGAAAGCGATGTTCGATTTCTGGAAAAAGCGGGATCCCATTGCGCGATTTGAAAACTACTTAGTGAAAGAAAAGAAGTGGCTGACAGCGAAGGAGAATCAAGCCCTGATCGCTGAAGTCGAACGGATCATCGAAGAAGAAAGAGAAATTGCGGTGAACTCGCCGATGCCGAAGCCGGAATCAGCCGAAGGTGGAGTCTTCTGCGAAGACGGTTGCCATGAGATCAAGCCGAAATACGGGATGCCGAAGGTGAGGAAGAGTGCCGGAGCATACCAGCAAACCGAGGCCGCAGTGCACTTGCAGTAGAAGTATCCGTGTTGATCTACGCAAATCCGTGGCGAAGAGGGTTATTGATCTTTAAGACTTTGAAGCCTTGAAACTCTGAAACTTGCCCCTATGCAACTCACTTATCTCGAAGCCATCCGCCAAGGAATCTGGGAAGAAATGGACCGCGATCCGAGTGTCTTCTGCCTCGGCGAGGACATCGGTATCTACGGCGGCGCTTTCAAAGTCACCGACGGCTTTATCGACCGCTTCGGCCCCGAGCGCGTTATTGACACTCCTATCGCTGAGTCCGCCATTGTAGGCGCGGCCTTCGGTGCGTCGCTCACCGGCATGCGTCCCGTCGCCGAATTTCAGTTCATGGACTTCATCGGCTGTGCCTTCAACCAGATCAGCAACATGGTGGCCAAGACGCACTACCTCTGGGGCGCGCCTGCCCCTCTCGTCCTACGCGGGCCCAGCGGCGGGTACGTTCACGGTGGCCCGTTCCACTCGCAGAATCCCGAGATGTGGTTCGTCCACAATCCAGGACTGAAAGTGATCTGCCCAGCGACGCCCTACGACGCTAAGGGCCTCATTAAAGCCGCGATCCGGGATAACAATCCGTGCATCTTTTTCGAGCATAAGTATCTCTACCGTCGCATTAAGGAAGAAGTCCCCACCCAGGATTACGTCGTCCCCATCGGCAAAGCGCGCGTCGCCCGCGAAGGCCGCGACCTCAGCATCATCACCTACGCGGCAATGGTCCACACTGCACTGGAGGCTGCCGAGGTTCTGAAGAACGACGGAATCGATCTCGAGATCATCGACCTGCGCACTGTGTCTCCGCTGGACCGCGAAGCGATCGCCGAGACCGTGAAAAAAACGAACAAGGTCATCATTCTGCACGAACACTCGCGCACCGGAGGCCTGGCCGGCGAAATCGCCGCCATCATCAACGAAGAAGCGTTCGACGATCTGGACGGCCCGATCGTCCGCATCGCTGGTTTGGATTCTGCGATCCCGTTCTCGCCGCCGCAGGAACTTCACTACCTGCCGAAGATGGAGGACGTAGTCCGCGAGGCGCGTCGCCTGAAGGCCTATTGAAGGTGTGGCAAAGAATGTTGCGGGGACTGCCAGACATACACTCGAAGAACTCGGCTCGCCAAATCCGAACAGAGGGACATGACTGCAGAACGGCAATACCTAGCGTCCCGGCCTGCCCATCTGCCACAATATCCCGTCCGGAGGATTCATGGGAAAATTCGCACTGGGTGTAGTGGTCACGCTCCTCATTCTCATACTCGGCGGTCTTGGCTTCGCTATGCTTGGTTTCTTCCCGACAGCGGCCAACGTCGAGCCTCCGCGCGTTGAACGACGCTTGGCGATGGGAGCCGTCGATGCCTCGATGGAGCGCCATGCGCCCCGCATCACCAATCCGCTGACGCCGACCGATCCGAATCTCGAAGACGGCATGAAGCTCTATACAATGAACTGCGCCCTCTGCCATGGAGGCCTGGACCGCAAGCCTTCTGCGCTGGCCACTTCGTTGTATCCTCCGCCACCGAATCTCATCTCCGACCCGCCTGATGATCCGGAGTGGCACATTTTCTTTACGATCCGAACCGGCGTGCGCTATACCGGCATGCCCGCTTGGGACAAGACCCTGAGTGAGCCAGACATGTGGAAGATCACGATGCTTCTCTCTCACCTGGATAAACTGCCGCCCGCTGTGCAGGAATACTGGAAGACGAATTTCGGAGTCGAGCCTGGAGTCGAGAAGAAAGAAGGAATGAAAGATCACGACCATCACTAGGTCGCAATCATCGAGAACGGTGCGGTCCACGCTCGGCCAACTGCTCCCGTGACTCCCGCCAAACGCTATAATATTCGGTTGCGTCCGGCCCCGTTTTTAAACCGTGGGCCGCGCGGAAGGAAATCATGCCAACTGACATCATCATGCCCCAGATGGGCGAGTCCATCGTTGAGGGCACTATTACCAAATGGTTGAAGAAGCCCGGCGACAAGGTACAACGCGACGAGCCGCTTTTCGAGATCTCTACCGACAAGGTTGACGCCGAGATCCCCGCTCCGGCCTCCGGCGTCTTGAAGGAAATTAAGATCGCCGAAGGCACGACGGTCGGCGTGAATACCGTCGTCGGGACCATCGCTGTGGATGGCGAGGCGGCCGCTCCTGCCAAGCAGGCTCCCCCCGCACCAGTCGCCGAAAAGCCTGTCGCCGCGAAGGCTGAAGAGAAGCTTGAAGAAAACAGAGTCACACCCTCGCCGCAGGCAGCCGCTCCTTCGCCTGCGGCTCACGAGGAGGAAGAAGAAGCTCGCTCTTCCCCGCTTGTTCGCAAGATCGCACGCGAGCGCGGAGTCAGTCTGTCTCAAGTCTCCGGTACTGGACTCGGTGGACGAATCACCAAGCAGGACATCCTGTCTTTCATCGAGGGCCAGTCGTCTTCGGCTCCAGCTGCAGCTTCGGCCTCCGCTCAGGCGGAGGCGCCCAGTTCGCCGATGGACCGCCCTGCGCCTGCCATGTCTCGCCCGGCCATCCCTTCTGCTCCGGCGCCCTACCCTGGCGATCTTGTCCCGATGACGAACATGCGCAAGCTGATCGCCAAGCACATGATTGAGTCGCGCCGGACCAGCGCTCACGTCCACTGCATGTACGAAGTGGACTTTACCCGCATCGTCAATTTGCGGCAGAAACACAAATTGGGATTCGAGCAGCGCCACGGTGCGCGACTCACGTTCATGCCGTTCTTCGTGCGTGCCGCCGTCATCGCTCTTCAACAGTGGCCCATCATCAACGCCACCATCGAAGGCGACAACATTCGCTATCATCGTCAGATCAACATGGGCATCGCAGTCGCTCTCGACTGGGGCCTGATTGTTCCAGTCCTGAAGAACGCGGGAGACCTGAATTTCCTCGGGTTACAGCGCGGCATCTCAGACCTAGGCGAGCGTGCACGAATCAAGAAGCTCAAGCCTGAGGATGTCGAAGGTTCCACCTTCACGGTCACGAATCCTGGCCAGTTCGGCGCCGTTTTCGGACTGCCCATCATCAACCAACCCAACTCTGCCATCCTGGGTGTCGGCGGAATCACCAAGCAGCCGATGGTGATAACGGACAAAGACGGCAACGATTCGATTGCGATTCGCTCCGTAGTGCATCTGACGCTTGGCTACGACCACCGCCTGATCGACGGCGCGGTTGCCGACCAGTTCATGGCCCAAGTAAAAAAGAATCTCGAATTCTGGAGCGAAGAGGTCGGCTGAGTCTCCCAGTCAGTTCATTGGCAGATTCCCGGGCCCTAAGTGCTTCCGGACCCAGGTGATTCTGAGACTTCCCTGCGCTGGGGTTCCGTCCGCCATGTGCACCGTGTCCGCAACGGTGGTACTCGCTATTCCATTCTGCGGAGCGGGCGCCGCTCCCGGAGCCATGCGCACCGAGCGGGTCATCATCACCAGACTCAGCAATCAATAAAAATTGCCGCCCGATAGGGGCGGCGGCCTGCGTCCTAGATCGTCTCCTCCATCGTAGCCCGCTCGGGAGCGGATTCTCCCGTTACCTTCCAAGAAACGTTTCCACGCTGCGCACATACACATCTGCAAAATCTGCCACCGGACGGCGCCGCTCAATCAGTTGCATCGCGTCCTCCACGTCCCATCCCATCGAACCCAAGACAGCCAAAGCCATCATCGGCGCCCGGTGTACTCCCGCCGCGCAATGGATGAACACCTTGGCATCCCTTCCTTCCAGCGCCGCCAGCGTGAAATCCACCCCGCGCCGAAACAGTTCCGCCGGCTTCGGCTCAAAATCGTCA
>CAZILJ010000825.1:0-7382 GCA_964539915.1 uncultured Acidobacteriaceae bacterium
TCCTGATCCAAATCTTGCAGCGGCACATTGAGAAGAAGTTGGTGACGGCGGGAATGTTGGAGAAGGGCGGATTTTGAAGGTACTTCGGAGCGGCTAGCTGACGGCGTGCAACCGTTTCCATTACAATCAGAGATCAACCTAAAGACTCCGGCTGCGCCGTCCGAGTTCCAGTGACCAATCGTATTCTGGGGTTTTGCGCTACAAGCCAAACGCTAAGAGTCAAGAGCTGAATCTGTGAATTTATCCTCCAATCCGCTGACTTTTCAAGAACTCATCTTGCGCCTGCAGGCATTCTGGGCGGAGCGCGGTTGCGTGCTACAGCAGCCTTACGACGTTGAAGTTGGGGCGGGGACCATGTCCCCGGAGACATTTCTGCGCGTGCTGGGCCCGAAGTCTTATCGAGTCGCGTACGTGCAGCCGTCGCGGCGTCCCGCGGATGGACGGTATGGGGAAAATCCGAACCGGCTGTTCAAACACATGCAGTTGCAGGTGATCTTGAAGCCACCTCCGGTGAACGTGCAGCAGTTGTACTTGGAGTCGCTGAGCGCGATTGGGATTGACTTGCGTCAGCACGACATCAAGTTTGAAGAGGATAACTGGGAAGCTCCGACGCTGAGCGCGTGGGGCGTGGGCTGGCAAGTGATGCTCGACGGACTAGAGATCACGCAGTTCACATACTTCCAACAATGCGGCGGAGTAGACCTGTTTCCGATTTCCGTGGAACTGACTTACGGGCTTGAGCGCATTGGTGCGTTCCTGCAAGATGTGGATTCGATTTATGACATTGTTTGGGCCCGCGATCCGGAGACAGGAAGCGTCGTGAAATACGGCGACGTGCGTCTGGCGGATGAGCAGCAGTTTTCCGTTTACAACTTCGAGTTGGCCGATGTCGAAAAGGCGTGGAAGCATTTTGAATTGTACGAGGCCGAGTGCAAGAGCTTGTTGGAACAGGATGCGGAACTGACCAAGGATCAAAGTCCTCGTCCTGGCTCTCCAGAAAACGGAGAGACAAGGACGGGGCATCCTGGGGATCGAGTTCGGTTTCCGCTGCTGGCCGCTTACGACCTTTGTTTGAAATGCTCGCATCTTTTCAACATTCTAGACGCCCGCGGCGCAATTTCGGTGACTGAGCGCGTGGGCGTGATTGCGCGAGTGCGGGGTCTGGCCGTTGGGATAGCGAAGGCCTGGGTCGATCAGCAGAAACAAAAGCAGCAGGAGAATGACGGTGCTGTCCTTCCGGAGAAGTCCGACGGGTCTGAGCCTTCCCGCGAGAAGAAGCCGAAGGCGAGAAAACAGACACTGTCCCCGGTAAGCTGACGGCCTCCCACTTTGGGCGTCCTGCGGCAAATTGTGATTTGCATCACATCGCAAAATACGAACTTTTGAAAGACTAGATGGTTTGAAGGCATGCCAGATTTTCTACTAGAGATCGGTTGCGAAGAGATTCCGGCGCGGATGATCGAAGCGGCGTCCCGGGAGCTGCGGGAGCGTGTCTCGGCCCTTCTGAGCCGCGAGCGGCTGTCTGGCAGTGCAGTCGAAGCGTTTGATTCGCCGCGGCGGCTGGCGGTCATGGCGCACGGTATCGCCGCTTCGCAGGCCGATGTGACTGAACAGATCAACGGACCTTCGGTGAGCGACGCGTATAAAGATGGTCAGCCGACGCCGCCGGCTCACCACTTTGCCAAAAAGGCTGGCGTCGATGTGACGCAGCTGAAAAAAATCAACACTCCGAAGGGCGAGTACCTGGCGGCGAATATCACGAAAAAGGGCCGAAGCGCGGGCGAGATTCTCTGCGAAGCGCTGCCCAAAGAGCTCTCGAAAATTTACTGGCCCAAGAACATGTACTGGCAAAAACCGAACGAACGCTTCGTCCGCCCGGTGCGCTGGTTGGTCGCGATGCTCGACAGTGAAGCCATTCCGCTCGAGTTTGACGGGATCCGGGCAGGGAAGACGTCTCGTGGGCATCGGAATTTGTCGGATTCCGAAGTAACGATTCCTCGGGCTGGCGTAGCTTATGTGGATTCTTTGCGCGCCGCCAAGGTTTTGGGACCGGCGGAACGCGAGCATCAGATTCGCAAAGCGCTCGATGCGGCGACGCGAACTGTTCCGGGTGCACGCTGGCGCGAGGATGCGGCACTGCTGGACACCGTTGTGAATCTGACCGAATTCCCCTCGGCCATTCTCGGAAGTTTCGATCCTCAGTTTCTTGCGCTCCCTGAAGAAGTGCTGGTGACGGTGATGCGCGATCACCAGAAATATTTTGCCGTTGAGGACGCAAGCGGAAAACTAGCGCCATATTTTCTGGCCGTGCTCAATACCGATAGCGATCCCCAGGGATTGATCCGTCACGGCAACGAACGCGTGTTGCGCGCTCGCTTCAACGACGCGCGATTCTTCTGGGAAACCGATCAGAAGAAATCCTTACTCGAACGCCTGGAATTGCTGAAGCATGTGACCTTCCAGAAAGATCTTGGCAGTTACTTTGACAAGACTCAGCGCGTGCAGCGGTTGTGCAGCTGGCTGAGCGAGATTCTGAAGCAGGGCGGGATCACGGTGCGGCCTGGAGTGATTCATAAGGCGGCGTGCCTGTCGAAGACTGATTTAACCACCGAGCTCGTGAAGGAATTCACGGAGTTGCAGGGAATCGTGGGTGGACTGTACGCGCGGGTGCAGCAACTCGACCCGACATTGCCCGAGGCTACGCGTTTCGCCATCGCGGACGCGACTTACGACCATTACAAACCTGAGTCAACGGATGATGATGTCCCGCGATCGATGGAGGGCGCGGTCCTTTCGATAGGCGACAAGGCGGACACGATCGCGGGAATGTTCGCGCTTGGACTGGTGCCGAGCGGGTCGAAAGATCCGTTTGCCTTACGGCGGCAGGCTAACGCGATTGTGAAGGTCATCGCAGAAAAGAAGTTGTCGTTACGGTTGGATGAATTGATGCGGGACGCGCGGTCGGGATACAAGGGTTCAGAGGCGGAAAAGAAATTCATTGGGGAAGAGAAGTATTCCCATTCGGTGTCGACGTTCTTTCGAGAGCGGTTAGAGTTCTATCTGAAAGACGTGTGTGGGTATCCGTATGACGTGGTGAAAGCTGTTCTGGGAGCGGATGCGGAAGACGTGGTGGATGCGGTGCAGCGGGCGGAGGCGGTGAGACAGGTTTTGCACATGCAGGAGTTCCAAGCGATTGGCGCTGCTTGCAAGCGCATGCGAAACATTCTGAGGCAGGCGGCGGAGAAGGGGATTGAGCCGGCAGCTAAGTTTGAGTATCTGCCGGAATCCGCCGATGAAGAGAAAACTCTGATGGCTTACATGGGGACGGCAGGCGTTACAGTAGAAGGACATCGCAGCAAGAAAGAATACCTCGATGCGCTGCGGCTTTTGTCGACGGCTCGGGAACCGGTCGACCGGTTCTTCGACAAAGTTATGGTGATGGTCGAGGATCAGCGGGTGCGCTCGAATCGTTTGGCGCTCCTGAGGACATTGTTGAAAGAATTTTCTACCATTGCGGATTTTTCGGAGATCGTGACGGAAGGGAAAGCGTAGAAAAATACACGGGGTCTAAGGACTCGTCAAAGAGCAAGAGGTTGTAATTCGCATCGCTCTAAGGCCTGCGCCACCCGCACCGGAATACGAAGGGATCTAAATCTCAATTTCGCAAACCTCGAGGCAAAGGACTCATATATGGCGACGATTACTCTCCCTGAAGCTGAAGTGCAAGAAAACAAAACTGCCAACAAGCAGTCCTCAACGAAGTACGTTTACTCGTTCGGCGGTGGCAAGGCCGATGGCAATGGAAAGATGAAAGACGTGCTCGGGGGCAAGGGCGCCGGCTTGGCTGAGATGACAAACGCGGGGCTGCCGGTTCCTCCTGGCTTCACGATTCAGACGGAGGCGTGCCGGGAATACATGCGAACTGGCGGCACGTCGAAAGAAGTTGACCGGCAGATGGACGAAGCGCTGGCCAAACTCGAGGCACTGCAGGGACAGAAACTTGGCACGGGCGAGAATCCGCTGCTGGTGAGCGTGCGGTCGGGCGCGAAGTTCTCCATGCCGGGCATGATGGACACGATTCTCAATCTTGGGTTGAACGACAAGAGTGTTGAAGCGCTGGCCAAGCGGAGCAACAATCCGCGCTTTGCGGCCGACTCCTACCGACGTCTGATCCAGATGTTTGGCAACGTCGTGCTCGAAATCGAAAAACCAGCGTTCGACGAAGTGTTCGATGCGAAAAAGAAGCAACGCAAGACCAAGCTTGACACCGACCTGACCGCGAAGGATCTCCAGGAAGTGATCGTCGAATATAAGAGGGTCGTGAAAAAGCACACCAAGCGCGATTTCCCGCAGGACCCGCGCGAACAGCTGGTCTTGGCTCGCGACGCCGTCTTTCGCTCGTGGCAGAACGATCGGGCGAAACACTATCGCCGCATGAATAACATCGACGACATGTTGGGCACTGCAGTCAACGTGCAGGCAATGGTATTCGGGAATCTTGGCGACACCAGTGGATCGGGCGTGGGCTTCACGCGGAATCCCGCGATTGGCACCAAAGAATTCTATGGCGAGTTTCTGATGAACGCGCAGGGCGAGGATGTGGTTTCGGGCGTGCGCACGCCAGTGCCGATTCTCGAACTCCAGAAGATCCTTCCTGAGGCTTACGATCAGCTCCGCGAAATCACCACCCGGCTGGAGACGCACTACAAAGATGTGCAGGACTTCGAGTTCACGGTTCAAGACGGCAAGCTCTACATGCTGCAAACCCGCAACGGCAAGCGCACGGGCTTGGCCGCGGTGCGGATTGCGATTCAGATGGTGGACGAAGGACTGATCACGAAGGAAGAAGCGATCTTCCGCGTCGAACCGAACCAGTTGTATGACTTCCTGGTGCCGCGTCTCGATGAGAAAAGCACGAAGGTGGAAGTCCTCGCGACCGGATTGCCAGCTTCGCCCGGAGCGGCCGTCGGACAAATTGTGTTTACCGCGGATGAAGCGGTCAAGATGGCCGGGCACGATACCACAAAGAAGCCCGTCATTCTTGTGCGCGCCGAGACGACTCCGGAAGACATTCATGGGATGGAAGTCGCGAAAGGAATTCTCACGTCCCGAGGTGGCATGACGAGTCACGCCGCAGTCGTGACCCGCGGCATGGGCAAGTGTTGCGTGGCGGGAGCAGGCGATATCGATGTCAACGAAAAATCCCGCGAGATGCGAGTGAAAGGGCAGACGTTCAAAGAGGGAGACTGGATCTCGCTCGACGGAACCACGGGCCGTGTGATCAAAGGAAAGCTGAATACGCTGGATCCCTCCCCGGACGATCCGGAGTTGCAGAAGTTCATGCAGTGGGCAGATCCGTATCGCAAGATGAAAGTTCGTGCGAACGCAGACATTCCTCGCGACGCTGTACAGGCGCGGGCGTTTGGAGCGGAGGGAATTGGACTCTGCCGCACCGAGCATATGTTCTTCGGCGAAGAGAAGATTCCGCATATGCGCGCGATGATCCTAGCGAATAATGAAAAGGACCGTCGCGCTGCTCTGAAAAAACTGCTGCCGATGCAGCGTGCCGACTTTGCCGGCGTCTTCAAAGCCATGGACGGATTGCCTGTTACGATCCGCACGCTGGATCCGCCGCTGCACGAGTTCTTGCCGCGTCGGGAAGACCTGATGGTCGAAATTGCCACGCTCCCGCATGCCGACGCGAAAGAAAAAAAGGCGCTGGTAGAACGATATTCCGACTACGGCGCGAAAGGTGTCGGGGATCTGAAAAAGCTTTTGCCGACGCTGCTGGCGCGGGTGGAGCAGTTGCACGAATTCAATCCCATGCTCGGACATCGCGGATGCCGCCTTGGCATCACCTACCCCGAGATCACCGAAATGCAAGCCAGAGCCATCTTCGAGGCTGCGGTTGATTGCACGAAGAAGGGTATCAAGGTGCTTCCCGAGGTCATGATTCCACTCGTTGCAACCGTGAAGGAAATGGCGAATCAGGCGGCGATCGTGCGGCGAGTGGCGGATGAAGTATTCAAAGAGAAGGGAACGAAGGTCGAGTACATGGTTGGCACCATGATCGAGTTACCGCGCGCAGCGCTGGTGGCGGACGAGATCGCCAAGGAAGCGGAGTTCTTCTCGTTCGGTACGAACGATCTGACCCAGACCACTTTCGGTTTCTCACGCGACGACGTCAACAAGGTGCTTCCGACCTATCTGGCCGAAGGCATCCTGAAGCAGGATCCGTTCGCTGCACTGGATCAGGAGGGCGTTGGACAACTGGTGAAGATGGCTACGGAGCGTGGGCGGAAGACGCGTCCGACGTTGAAGGTGGGAATCTGCGGGGAACACGGCGGCGAACCGTCGTCTGTGGAGTTCTGCTATCGCACCGGTTTGAACTACGTGTCGTGCTCACCCTTCCGAGTATTGACGGCGCGGCTGGCAGCGGCCCAAGCTGCAGCGGCTGAAACGTTGAAAGTTGAGGGCGGAAGAACGAAGTAGATTTGAACCACAGAGGGCACGGAAGATCACAGAGGAACGCTGAAAAACTCTGCGTTCCTCCGTGCCCTCTGTGGGTTATTGTACTTTCTGCAGGCGGGCGATCAACTTCTGCGGAAGGCTTTCTTCCGATTCCGACCACAGGCGGCGCGAAGTGGCGCGCGTATTCATCTCCGCCTTCTTGGTGAACTCCACCAGTTTTGCCACATTGTCGCGAATCTTGGCCTGAGTTTCTTCCGTGAGTTCAATTCCTTCCTGGACAAACAGTGAGTCGAGACCGAAATCGATCTCAATGTTGCCCGTCTCCTGATGACCTCTATCGTCGAATTCTTCGCCTTGCACAATGAACTTCACGAGGCTCGGGACGAGCAGCCACTGCTTGCCGTTCTGCTCGGGCGTCCAAAGGTCCCAATACGCGTCAAAGATGTAAGCATAGTCGTCGTGAATAAGATCTGCGGCGACCACGACCGCTTCTTCCGGCGTAATACCCGGTACGAAACGACGTTCCAGAATACTAGCTTCATTCCACGAGACCGGCTGCACCGCGGCGTAAGTGATGCCAGGACGCTGTGCCGAGAAAGGGAACTGCTGCAGCACGGCAAACATATGAGGCAGCATTGCCGGGCCGGAGAAATCGGGGAACCACAAGCTTAGGTATAAGGGATCGGGCATACGTTAGGAGGAAGAGATGAGCGCCCCCTTCTCTCTATTGTAATGCGCGGAGTATGCGGTTACGAATCGTGCACTGTTTTGAGATCTCGGCGATGTTTCATTCGAAGTTAAGTTGCCGCATTGGAAATATTGGAAAGACTCTTTTTGACACTGACTAAGGCGACTGCTAACATCAAAAGTTCGCCAGCATTCCTGCCCCAGAGTCGTCCCCGTCGTCTAGC
>CAZILJ010000826.1:0-1548 GCA_964539915.1 uncultured Acidobacteriaceae bacterium
AGGCGGCGTATTTCCGGATGATCAACGACCAGGGGGGCGTCAACGGCCGCAAAATCAACTTCATCTCTTACGACGACGCTTATTCACCGCCGAAAACCGTCGAGCAGGTACGCAAGCTGGTCGAGGAAGACGGCGTTTTGCTGATGCTGGCGCCACTGGGCACACCGACCAACTCGGCGATCCAGCGTTATCTGAACCAGAAAAAAGTGCCGCAGCTGTTCGTGGCGACCGGCGCGACCAAATGGAACGACCCGGCTCACTATCCGTGGACGATGGGATGGCAGCCAAATTACCAAAGCGAGGGGCATGTCTATTCCGCTTATGTCTTAGAGCATCAGCCCAACGGGAAGATCGGCGTGCTCTATCAAAACGATGATTTCGGTAAGGACTACTTGAAAGGGGTCAAAGACGGGCTCGGCGCCAAAGCCAAATCGATGCTTATCGTCGAGGCGCCGTACGAGACGACGGACCCCACCGTCGATTCACAGATCATCAGCATGAAATCCGCTGACGCAGATGTCTTCATCAATACCGGCATCCCGAAATTCGCCGCGCAGGCCATCCGGAAAGCCGCCGAGATCGACTGGAAGCCGCTGCACATTCTCAGCAGCGTCGGCAACTCGGTGGGCGCGGCACTCAAGCCGGCGGGGTTGGAAAATGCCAAGGACATTGTCTCGGATTTCTACATCAAGGACCCGACCGACCCTCAGTGGAAGAATGACCCGGGGTACCAGCAGTGGGTTGCGTTTATGGAAAAGTATTATCCGGAAGGTGACAAGACCGATGCCGGGAATGTCGTCGGCCCGTCCTTCTGTCAGACCATGGCGCAGGTCCTGAAGCAATGCGGCGATAATCTGACCCGCGAAAACATCATGAAAGAGGCGGCTAACCTGCACGACTTCACGGTGCCGATGCTGCTGCCCGGGATCAAGATCAATACGAGCCCGACTGACTTCGCCCCGATCAAGCAGATCCAGATGGCTCGTTTCGATGGCGAGCGCTGGAAGCTGTTTGGCCCGGTGCTCAGTGGCGAGATCAGCGGTTGACAGTCACTGCCATCGAGCGCGGGATCGGCTCTCGATCATGCGCCCCGAAGGTCGCCGATGACGCTGCTGTTGGCCAGCCAGGCGAGTCCTTGTAGCGTGGCGAGTACGGCCATGGCGACGCGGTCTGGGTCGTCCGCGGCGATTTCGCCGTCGCTTTGTGCATCTGCGATCAGGGCGATCGGCGCTGCGAACGCTCGGTCGTTGGCCTGGCGCAGTGAAGGGGCTGCTCCGGGCCGGTGCAGGCTCGCACTGAGTCAGAGCTTGCTTCCGCGGCAGCCTAAGCTTCCAGAATTTTGCAATTAAAAAGGGCGGCGTGAGCCGCCCTTTTTCTTTTGCGTGTGTGACGGTTTGTTGCGCACGCAGATGAAAGTTTTTAGACGGGACAATTTCGCGCAGCGTGCGGTTAGGGGTTTGTGGCGCTGTGGAACCTGCAATATTGTCGGTGTGGGATTCTGGAGGGGCTCTTGATGATACGGCAAACTCTGTTGTCGGTGATCGCGGT
>CAZILJ010000827.1:0-5268 GCA_964539915.1 uncultured Acidobacteriaceae bacterium
CGCCGACCGCCAATGTGCACAGCCAAAGCGATGCCTGCCAGCCGGGCGGCCGCCGAAGACCCACAGCCTTTGCCGATGGGGATGTCGTTCGCGATGCGAAGGGACAGGGGGATGACCGGCTGATCGGCGTCCCGGAGTACTTCGCGGTAGGTGTTCAGGATGAGGTGGTCTTCGAATTTTCCGCAGATTTCGCGATCGCGTCCGCTGGCGCGGATGGAGAACTGTTCGGAGGCGCGAGCGTCGATCTTGATGTAGAAATCCATCGCCAGGGCAGCAGCGTCAAAGGCTGGGCCGAGGTTGGCGGATGTGGCGGGGAGCGAGAGGCGGAGGCGCGACGGCTTCGGATTCGAAATCTTGGATGGCATGCTTGAGTTCTGACTTCGTTTTCTTCGTATCGCCTACATCTCGCCGGCTATCTTGAGGACGCCTCGGCCCGGGCAGCGGGCGGCGAGACGCTGTCACGACAGCCGCCGGGACGGCGGCGCTACCAACATCAAGACTTCTCAGCTTGTTCCAGTGTACGGATCACTGCGTCCAGCGTGGCGTCGAGGACGATCGGCGGACGTCGCCAAGGGTCCAACCGAGCGCTTGCGCTTTCGTCGGGTGTGCCTCTGAATAAATCGCCGCGATGGAATCCCAGCGTGAAATCAGGATCCTTTAGCAAGTTGCCGGTTAAAACCAGGATTACGCTTTCTTCTGGCTTCACAAAGCCCTGCTTGAGCAACTTTTTCAATCCAGCGAGCGTGACCGCGGATGCGGGTTCGCAGCCAATTCCTTCGGCGCCGATCTCCGCTTTGGCTTGGGCTATTTCGATTTCGGTGACTTGTTCGCAGGCTCCGCTCGTAGCTTCGAGAACATTAACCGCTTTCTTCCACGATGCCGGGTTGCCGATTCGGACGGCGGTGGCACGGGTTTCGGCCTGGACGCTGATCAGGCGTTTGCCGCCAGCTTCGCGAAGGGTGCGAACCAGCGCATTGGCCCCTTCGGCTTGAATGACTGACAATTTGGGCAGGCGCGAGATCAGGCCGAGGCCGTGCATTTCCCCGAGCGCCTTGCCAATCGCGGAACTGTTGCCCAGGTTGCCGCCGGGAACGATGATGTGGTCGGGCGGCTGCCAGTCGAGTTGTTCGAGCAGTTCGAGCGCCAGTGTTTTTTGGCCTTCGAGGCGAAAGGGGTTAATCGAATTCAGCTGATAGACGGGCGCGCGCAGAACCAGTTGCTGAAGAAGGCGAAGACAACCGTCAAAGTCGGTTCGCAGCTGACAGGTGACGGCACCATAGTCGAGAGCCTGCGAGAGCTTGCTCCAGGAAATTTTGCCGTCAGGCACCAGCACCAGACTGCGCAAGCCTCCGCGAGCTGCGTAGGCGGCCATCGACGCAGAGGTATTGCCGGTGGAGGCGCAGGCCACCCAGCGAAATCCGGCGAGTCGCGCGAACGTCGCGGCCACGGTCATGCCGGCGTCTTTGAAGGAGCCGGTGGGATTCAGTCCCTGATGTTTCGCGAACAAGCGTGGCACGCCAGTGATGCGAGCGCACTGCGGGAGTTCGTATAGTGGCGTGTTACCTTCACCTAACGTGATCGCTTGCTGGCCGCTCTCGAGCGCGGGCAGAAGATCGCGGAACCGCCAGACGCCGCTTTGATCGATCGGTTCGGAAGACAGGCGGCGATTGCGCCAGGTCGATTTCAGTTTCGCTGCGTCAGGACTGGCTTCCTTCCAGCGGGGATAGGTAATCTCGAGCAGGTCGCCGCAGTGCGCGCAACGAAAATCCTGACTCGCGCTGTCGTTCAGTGTGCCGCAAGCGATACAGCGAAAGCGGAAGGCCGCTTGACGCACGCCAGGCGCCGAAGTGGATAAAGGAGACATGGCCCGGATTTATTTCGTTTCCCGCAGATATCGATCGGTTTTGTTGATCCAATCGGCGCGCGGAGGATTGAAGACATCCAGGTCGACGGTGTCTTCCATTGCCTCGGCTTTGTGCGGCATGTGAGCCGGAATGCAGAGAACTTCGCCGGCGTGGACGACAATCTCTTTGCCGTCGATCCAGAACTTGAGGGATCCGTCGAGGATATAGGTCAGTTGCTCGTTGTGGTGGCTATGCTCGGGAACGATGCATCCTTTTTTCAATAGAACCCGCGCCACCATGATTTCCTGGCCGACCACGAATTGCCGCTGCAGCAACGGATTCAGCTCTTCGAGCGGGATGGTATGCCAGGGAATGTATTGCAACTCGGCGCGGCCCGCAGCGTGTTTGGTGACGGCGCGCTTGGCGCGGGAGTGAGAGAGTGTACTTTTTGTCTTTGCGCGGGAGGAGGGTTTCGTCGTCGTTCTCGCCTTCGGTCTACTCTTCAGTTTCTTTTTCGCCATATTGATTGCCTGCTGCTTCTTATTCTTTCGCCCTTTGGAGCTCTATCCGATCAACCCTCGTTCTACCCGCGGCTTGTGCCGCGGGCTCGATCGTTCGCCGCTCTGCGGCCGGGCAGCAGAGCGTTATGAATCGCGCCTTGACCCATCGAAATCAGCTCTTTCATGCACACGAGATCTCAATGTACTCGTCCGCCGTACAACTTTACCGCCGTGTCGTGCAGGTAGGCGTGGGCCAGCTCGAGCGCCCGCGCTTCTGTGATTTCGTTCTCCGAGATCATCTCGGCCAAGGCCGCGGCCAGGGCGGTGCGGGAGGACAGCACGCCCAGCCAATAACTCTCTTCCGACCCCAGCACTTGATTGTAAGGGAAACAGTCGGTGCCGAAAGTGATCTTATCGGGAAAAGTTTCCAACCACATCTTGAGCGTATCTTTGAAGGCCGACGGATATTGCGCGAGTTCGCCAAAGGAAGAATCAAGATACACGTTCTTCATGGCGGCGAGCCAGACGGCCTCGCGCTCCAGCGGATATCCGCCATGAATCATCACAAAAGTGGTGGAGGAGTAGCGCGGATCGCGCAGCACGCTTTCCAGATTCATGATGTTGCTCGCCGACAGGTTGAAATAGTCTCCGATACCGATGGCGGTGTGAATGTGCACCGGCAAGTGCAGGCGGCCGCCTTCCTGAACGAGATAGCGGAAGATGTAGTCCTGGAACGAGCGGTAATCTTTTTCTTCGGGAACCCCGCCGCTCGCGTAGTGCTGATAGATGGCTTCGGCCTGGGCGCGCGGGGGATCGCCGAACGTGGTGGGACGAAAATAGGCGACCTCAAACTTCATGGCGATGCCGCCGCGCTTCGAATTGTCTTCGAGCACCTGGGAAATGAAGGTCAGATAATCAGCGAAGGTGGCCGGAAGTTTGGCGACATTTTCCTGCTGCATCCAACGGTGCAGCATTTTTTCCTGCAGTGGAATGTAGACGCCCTCGTCGGGATTGCGCGCGGTCTCGCGTTCATTGTTGAAAGGCCACATGAACGAATCGGCGAAGAAGACCCAGGGAAAGCGCTTGGGGTCCAGGTAGTCGGGCATCATGGCCCGGTTCGCCACCGAACTCTCGATGTTGATCTTGTCGAGAATCGAATTGAAGTAGGCGGTTCCGGGGAGTTGCTTCTTCAGTTCTTTCTTTTTGTCGACCAGCCATTTCGCATGGTCGGCAGAAAAATCGGTGTAAGGGTAGCCGAACAGCGCCTTAGCCGCAGCAACCAGTTCAAGGTTGTCGTCGCGCGTTCGCAACGCTTCGCTCGCGTTGGGCGGTGCGGCCATGGCGTCGACATCGGGATCATCGGCATAGCCCGGGTGTGCGTGGTGGTCGAACGCGGGGATTTTTTCGACCAGCGGCAATAGGCGCTGGTAGATTTGCTGGACGTCGGGGCCCGGGAAAGGGCGGGCCTGGGCAGAGGAAAGAGTGGAAGTCCAGCCGACCAGAAGAACCGGCAAACAGCGCACGACCGAACGTTCGAATTTCATGGATTCCTCAGGTGCTGATGTGTAAAACGGCAACAAATGATGTGGTCCCTGCGGGACGCTTGCTGCTATTGACAGCACGTAAGTTACTGCTTCTGCAATGTGTTAGAAGCGCAGAATGTGCAACATAGAGGGTTAGAGTGTCACTTGATGGTCACTGGGGTGCTCTGTGCGCTCGCTTCTGCGGGGTCATTATAATACAGACTCACTGAGCGAGCGCACGGGAGCGAGCAGCGTCCTAGCGTGGGGCAGCCAGAGCCCGAAGTGCTGGAGCGAAGTGCTGGAGCCCTTGACCCCGCAGCCAGCCGTTCACTTTTGTCGCAGAGCCAGCAGCCCAAATTCCTGATTAGCACGGGAGACAGCGGGGAAAGCCGTCCCAAGATTTAGGCTTGCCGCAAAGCTTGATCCAGCCATTCATTCAGCCGAAGGGCTTGCGATTTGGTCTGTTTTGAACACTTCCCGAAATTGCCGTGTGCGACACTACCATGGAAGCATGGCCCCCGTAGAGGAGTACAGCTTGACGAAATTGAAGTTAGCAAGCGTTGCGGACATATTGGAGCGGGAACTCGAAACCATGACCAAAGAATGGCTGAAGCGGGTAAATCTGATTCCAGAACTGACCGATATTCCGCTTAGCGATCTGGATCGCACGGCCCATCTGGCCAAATTGTACTCCGACTTAATTTCCCGGCTGCGCCTTGCCGAGGATGTCGAGTCGCCCATCTCCGTCGCCGCTGTTGCGCACGGACAAATACGGCATGGGCAGGGCTACTCTGCCTCCATGCTGGTTGAGGAGTCGAGGATGTTTCAGGTCGCCACATTCAGCACGCTACATCTCCATCAGAACGAACTCCACCAGAGTCAGGTGCTTTCAGACGTAACGGTCATTGCGGACGAGGTGGATGCGCAACTCGTAGAAACCGTGCGCAGCTTGATGGCAGCGGCGAACCGGGCTGCCCCCCGCAGTGAACAGCCCGCTCCCTGAGTCGGCTTTTCTATTTTCCCATCTTCGGAATTATGCCTTTGACAAACCCGACCATGCGTTGATCAAAAATAGCAGTAAACCATAAAGGATGCAGTGGTAGTCTAAGTGTTACGTGATTTCTCCCTCTGAAGAGCGGCTTCAACGTTTGTGGGTAAAGGCCATGGCTGCGACCGATCCTTCTGAGATCGAATCCCTTCTAACGGAATTCAGAGATGCCCTGCATGAACATATGCAGCAAATGAAGGCAGAGGCCAAGCAAGAAGGTCTTGACCGGAAGTTAAGTGCGGGGAGCCAGAGCAAGCCGTTGGAGCCCTTGACGCCGTAGCCAGCCGTTTATATTTTTGGCGCAGAGCGAGCAAGGCGAATTCCTCATACACCGCATCCTTTTCTCGTCCTTC
>CAZILJ010000828.1:0-9362 GCA_964539915.1 uncultured Acidobacteriaceae bacterium
TCAGGCTCGCGATCGCCGGTATGGCTGCGATGACGAGTCTGCTGATTTCCGCGGCTTGCTCTTCCGACAAGGGCGACACTGAGCCAATAGTCGCCGTACAAGTTGCGGCCGTCGAAAAAACTACGGTCCAGCATACGATCACGACGCAAGCCATTCTTTTTCCCAAGCAGCAGGCGGCGATTGTGCCAAAGATCAGCGCTCCGGTGCGGAAGTTTCTGGTCAAGCGCGGCAGCCCGGTTCGCGAGGGCCAATTGCTGGCCGTTCTCGAGAACCGCGATCTGAGCGCCGCGGCACAGGAAAACAAAGGAAGCTACGAGCAAGCTCAGGCCTCCTACGAAACCACCACCCGCGCGGGTCTACCCGAGGAAATCCAGAAGGCCGAGGCCGACGCGCAACAGGCTCAGCAAGCCCTGGAAGCACAGGAAAAGGTCTTCCAGAGCCGCCAGCAACTCTTCGATCAGGGAGCCCTCCCACGGAAAGAGCTCGACCAGTCTCGAGTCGACGTGACGCAAGCCCGCAATCAGTATGCGATCACCAGAAAGCATCTGGACTCGCTAAACGCCATCGGCAAGCAGCAAGAACTCAAATCCGCCGCTGGACAACTGGAATCGGCTAAAGGCAAGTACATGGGAGCGGAGGCGCAACTCAGCTACTCAGAAATTCGCAGTCCGATGGCCGGCGTTATCACCGACCGTCCTCTCTATCCAGGCGAAATGGCCGCGGCCGGCACTCCGCTGCTGACCGTGATGGACATTTCATCCGTGATCGCCAAGGCACACGTTCCCCAGAGCGATGCTGCGGCTCTGAAAGTAGGCGACAGGGGAACCATGACCGTCCCCGGAATCGATGATCCGATCGAGGGCAAGGTCACGGTGGTAAGTCCCGCCCTCGATCCCAACAGCACCACGGTCGAAGTCTGGCTTGAGGCCAAGAACTCCAAGCACACATTGAAGCCAGGCACCAGCGTGCAACTCTCTCTGATCGCGCAGACAGTGAAAGACGCGCTCGTCGTTCCGGCAAGTTCGGTCATCACCACTCCAGAGGGAGCCCCGGCCGTTATGCTCGTTGGTTCCGATGGCCGCGCACATCAGAAAACGGTGAAACTCGGCATCCGTAACGGCGACGACGTACAAGTCATCGATGGCCTCACGGCCAGCGATAAAGTCGTGTCCACCGGCGCTTACGGACTGCCCGACAAAACCAAGGTCAAAATCGAGGCCGCCGAAGCTCCAGCTGAAGGATCGTCGAAAGAGGGATCCAAAGAAGGATCGAAAGCTCCCGCTGGTGGTTCCGATGAAAAATAATCGTTGCGGAGCGAGTGCGTGAACTTATTGACGGCCAGTCGCCCGAGTGATCAACCTTCGGCTGACCAACATTCGAAGGAGCAGCACTGGGTTTCGCAACATGCCCGGCCAGTCATATTCGTCATCCTGACGCTGGGCCTCCTGGGCGCGTATCTCGCTTTTACCATCCCAGTCTCAGTCTTCCCGGAGACCGATTTTCCCCGCGTGCTGATCGCGGTCGACAACGGCGTTATGCCGATCGATCAGATGATGGTCACCGTGACCCGTCCGATCGAAGAGGCCGTCAACAGCGTTCCCGGACTGCTCAATGTGCGCTCCATCACGAGCCGTGGATCGGCTGAGGTTGACCTCTATTTCCGCTGGGACATCGACATGTTCCAGACACTGCAATACGTGAACGCAGCGATATCGAGGGTACAGCCGGAGCTTCCCACCACCGCGAAGATCGAAGCGCACCGCATGACCTTCGCCAGCTTCCCCATCATCGGCTACAGCCTCACCTCCGACCGTATGCCCCAAACCAGGCTGTGGGAAATGGCTACGTATGAGATGAAGCCGCGGCTCAACCGCCTGGAAGGCGTCTCCACGGTAATTGTTCAGGGGGGGCAGGAACCTGAATTTCAGATCACACCCGATCCTGCCAAGCTGCTGACAGCCGGAGTAACCGTAAACGACATTCTCGAGGCGGTGCGGCGCACTAATTTGGTCGACTCTCCGGGACTGCTGGAGCGAAATCATCAACTCTATCTCGGCCTGGTCAACGGCCAGGTGCGCACGCCCGAGGAAATCGCCAATGCGGTGATCAAAACTACTCCGGCGGGAATTCCGGTTCGGATCGGCGATATAGCCAATGTAGCTCCCGGCGTGAAACCCGTTTATACCGTCGTCACGGCAAACGGCAAGCCTGCGGTTCTGCTGAATATTAATCGCCAGCCCGATGGCAACACCGTGCAGGTTGCGCAGGAAGTCCACGACGAAATCGAGAACATCCGCAAAACGCTACCGCCAGGAATTCAGATCCAGCCGTTCTACGACCAGTCCATTATCGTAAGCGACTCCATCAAAAGCGTGCGCGATGCCATCCTGGTTGGACTGATTCTGGCCTCCATCATCCTGGTAGTGTTCCTGCGCGACTGGGGAACCTCTCTCGTCGCCGGCCTCGTAATTCCTGTCACCATCATGGTCACGTTCATCGCTCTCAAGATGATGGGGCAGACCTTTAATCTGATGACACTCGGCGGTCTCGCCGCCGCGGTTGGACTGGTCATCGATGATGCCATCGTGGTCGTCGAAAACATTGTCTTGCATCGAGACGCAGGACAAGGACGCCTGCAGGCCATCCGAAGCGCACTGAAGGAAATCACGGTTCCCTTGATCGGTTCGACGATCACGCCGGTGGTCGTTTTCATTCCTCTGATCGTGATCACAGGCGTCACAGGAGTCTTTTTCCGCGCGCTCGCCGTGACCATGACGGTGTCTCTGCTCACCTCGCTGGGGCTGGCGGTCACATGGACTCCGACTCTCAGCCAATACTTCATCAAGGGACGCCACGAAAAAGAAAAAGGACGGGGGCAGACTTCGGGAACGGAAGCGCCTCAGCCCTCGCTTTCGCCCGCACCGAATGAAACCGGCATCTCCGCCGACGACGACGCGACGAAGTTGCTGGCTGCGGAAGAAAAGCATCTGAGCGGCTTCTTTCTTCGCGTGGTCAATTTCCACGAACGCTGGCTCCGCCGTGCTCTCGAACGGCCGCTTCTGCTCGTGATCTTCAGCGTGGTCCTGATTGCTGCTGCCTACCTCTGCTATCACTTCGCCGATACCGGCCTGCTTCCGGAAATGGATGAAGGCGGGTTCACCATCGACTACATCATGCCGGCGGGAAGCTCGCTGGCCGAGACCAACCGCGTCGTCAGCCACGTTGAAGAGATGCTTCATGAACTGCCGGAAGTAGAGAGCACTTCGCGACGCACCGGCTTGCAACTCGGGCTGGCGGCGGTGACGGAAGCCAATACCGGCGACATCCTCGTAAAGTTGAAGGCCAAGCGCAGTCGCGATATCGAGGAGATCATGGCCGATGTGCGCGCCGACATCAAGAAAGAGGAACCTGCCCTCGACGTCGATTTCATACAAGTTCTGCAGGACATGATCGGCGATCTGACCTCCTCCCCGCAGCCCATCGAGATCAAGATGTTCTCCGAGGATCCCAAGCAACTGGAGACGTGGGCGCCAAAAGTCGCCGACGCCATTAGCAAGGTGAACGGCGTGGTGGATCTCCTGAATGGAATCGACAACACCATCAGCGGTCCCGCGGTCACCTTCCAGGTGGATCCCAGTGTCGCAGCGCGGGCCGGGTTCACCGCGGAAGAAATCGCGATCGATGCCTCGGCTATTTTGGAAGGGGAACCCGCGCCCACGCCCGTGGTGGCGAACGGTCGCGCTTACACTCTGCGCGTTCGTTTTCCTGCCAACTACCGGTCTTCGCTGGAAGCCATGCGCGACACGCTGTTAGTCAGTAGCACGGGGCATACGGCGACCTTGGGCGCACTGGCAAGCGTAGTCGAGGTTCCGGGCCAGACTGAGATTCGCCGCGAAAACCTGCAGCGTGACGTGGCCGTAACCGCCCGGCTCGAGGGCAGAGGCTTGGGCAGCGGCATGGCGGACGTTCAAAAAGTAGTTGCGGGATTGCACATTCCATCCAATATTCGGGTAGCGTACGGTGGGACTTACGCCGAACAGCAACGTTCGTTCCACGACCTCGTCGTGGTGCTGATCCTGGCTGTGCTGCTCTTGTTTATCGTGCTGCTGTTTGAGTTTGGAACCTTCGCCGCGCCAGTTGCAATTCTCTCGTCGGCGTTGTTGTCAACTTCGGGTGTTTTCATTGCCCTGCTCCTCACGCGCACGACGTTCAACATTTCCTCTTTTATGGGCATGATCATGGTGATCGGCATCGTGGCCAAGAACGGCATTCTGCTGCTCGACGCCGACCAGAAGATGCGTCTCCTTGGTTTGGACACCGAGAAGGCGATGCTGCAAGCCGCTCGCCGCCGCCTGCGCCCCATTGTCATGACAGCACTGGCCACGGTCGCCGGCATGCTGCCGTTAGCCTTCGCAATCGGCGCGGGCTCGCAGATGTTGCAGCCGCTCGCCATCGCCGTCATCGGCGGCGTCCTGCTCTCCATGGTCCTCTCGCTGATCATCACTCCCGCCGTGTACTTCTATCTCAGTGGCAAAAACGAATCCACCGCATCCGAGTAGTCATGCCTGGGTGCGGCTCTCAGGCCCCTACAGGCCGAGCGAAGCTCGGCTCCAGTTGTTGTCGCCAAGGACGAAGGTTGTGGCGCAAACCCTGAATCGCCAAATTTTAAAACTCCCAAGTAGCGTTGTGATATGCGCGAGATCTGTACTCGAACCTCCAGGCTCCCAGCGCCCAAGGTGCGTCCCGAAAACAGCTCGGCGCTTCAACACCGGTTTCGAACCGCAAAACCGACATCTCGTACCGGCAGCAGTCTGGTCGGAACTCGATTCTTTCCGCGAAAATGGCGCGACTATCTTCCTGGTCGCTAGTCGCGAAGCAGCGAAGAATACAGCCCACGGCGTGAGCCGTGGGTGAGTGGAGAAAATATGAACAAGCCCCGATATGGAGCGAGAGGAAATGCCATGACCCAGATTCCGGAGGAGCCACCGAGTCCACTCCCAAGTAATTCTCAAACCGGGAAGCATCATCCACCATTCCCTCGCGGGGTCTGGAGTCCACCTAGAAAGAAAGCCGGCTAGCTTCGCCTGATAAGAGTCTCAAAAACTAACCCCTAACTCCTTAGCGCTCAAGGTTTTGCCGCAACTGATTGAAGCCCTGGGATTTCTCGACGATTTCCCCTAACCTAACTCGTTGATTGCAATAGGACCCATGGGAGAGCTCCCCCACGATTACCAATAAGTAAACACCATGTTCTAAAACCGAAAAGCCCCGCATTCCCACGTTGTAGACTTGGAAAAGCTGATCCCAGAAAATGAAGTTTCGATTGAAATCTTGAGCTCAGCGAACGCCGCGACTTGCTCTAGAATGAGCACATTCCCTCCGGTTGTCGGGCTCTCCGGGTGAGCCGTTCACGGCTGGTAGACAAGAAATCGTGTCTGAGGAAAAAGACAAACGAATTTTCGACGAGCAGACGCTCGCTAAGGTGCTGGAAGCGGCCTTTGTGCTTCAGGAGCACAACCGCGATCAGAAGAAGGGACCCGACTCACCGCCGGCGAAAGGGCAGCGGGTCGCATCAGAAATTTCTCGTGGCGAGCAGCCAACGCAGACTACCATGCCTGCTGCCAAAACCGGTTCCACATTCACCCTCGCCCAAATCGTCGAGGTTCAGCACCAGATTCAAGTTCGTCATCTTGAATTGGAGAGCGCGATGTCGTTGGTCGTAGAGCGCCTGGCGCAGATCGGTCGCGCAAGTGGAGCTTCCATTGGCATTCTCTGCGGCGACAGAGTGCGTTACCGCGCGTCGGCGGGTTCCACGGCCTTGCCCGTGGGCACCGAAGTCGCCGCGCAAAAAGCGCTGTGCGCCGAGTGCCTTCGGACGGGCCAGATTTTTCGCTGTGCCAACATCGCTTCAGAATTGCTTCTCGATACGAGCGAGTGCCGCCGACGAGGCATTCAGTCCATGCTTGCGGTTCCGATTTTTCACAGTGGTGAAGTCGTCGGGAGCCTGGAACTATATTTCGCCAACCCGAACGCCTTTACCGAAGAAGACGTTCACACCTGCCAGCTCATGGCCGGTCTGATGACCGAAGCGTTGACGCGAGATGAAGAAGTCGGCCGGAAAAAATCAATTGCGAGCGAACGCGCCGTGATGCTTGAGGCTCTCGAAAAACTCCAGCCGAATCTCGCGGCGCTCATCGATAACCGTATTGCCAGAGTCCCCGCGGAAAGAATTGCGGTACCGGCAACGAAATCTTCCGCACCAGTTTTCGTCTGCCGCAAGTGTGGACACGAACTCGTAGGTGAAGAGCAGTTCTGCGGGAACTGCGGTTCGCCGCGTAGCAGCGACTATGAAGCGTCCACGATGCAGAGCAAAGTAGCATCGCTATGGAATATGCAGCAGTCGATGAAGCAGACTCCAACGACGCCCCTAACGGACGTCGCAGAAGGCCACGAGGAGTCTTCGGCGAATCTTGATCAAGGCTACGCCGATCAATCGCTTGCTGAATCCCTCAAAATCAAAATAACCGAACTCTTTGCCGCCGCCGAGCAGCTAGGCGACGAACGGAGCGAACCCAGGGATTTACCTGAAACGGCGCTGAGCGCGGATCTGGAGAACTCCGAAAGCGCAGATCTTGAGATTCCTCTCCAGTTAATACCGGATGCAAATCCGGATGTTGTCGACGGCCCGCAAGTTTTGGAGGCTCCCGAAGTTACGGCCCTGGTAAAAGCCGAACGCCCTGTAGCCTGGAGTTCCGCTGCAACGGCCCGCGACTTTTTGGAGCAACTGGCCGGAGCCAAGCGTCCAGGGGGTTTAGCCCGCTTCTGGAACGCTCGTCGCGGAGACATCTATTTGGCGGTTGCCGTGATTCTCGTGCTCTGCGCCCTTCGCTGGGGAATCCGGTCCAGCCATTCCGTCAGCGCGACCGGCAAAACGCCGTCGACTACTCACCGCAGACCCGCTCCCGACGCCGATCTTCCCCTTTTCGAGCGAATCCTGGTTAAGCTGGGCTTGGCGGAGGCGCCTGAACCGCCTGAATATAAAGGAAATCCAAGCACTCATGTTTGGGTCGACACACGTACCGCACTTTATTATTGCCCGGGATCCGATCTCTACGGTAAAACTCCGAAGGGGAAGTTCACTAGTCAGCGGGATGCGCAGTTAGACCAGTTTGAGCCCGGCTACCGCAAAGCCTGCGACTAGAGGTGTTTCAAAACTGGAATTTTTGGCTTTTGGGGTCGTCCTGATCGTTTAATTTGACAACCCCCTGCCGTCGGAGTGCAATCATACCTATAGGTTTCGCCCGCTCAGTCGCAAGAATCTCGTTCAACGGAGAGCCTATTTGTCGCGTCAAACCGAGCATCCCGAAGAGCAAGGAATTTTAACGCCCCCTGAGTTAAACCCTCTCCTCAACCCCGTTCTGGCGCAAAACATGGGTCGATGGGCAGAAGTGTATTTCACGAGTCCACCCGAAAAACGCGAACAGGCGGTGCTGGATCTTGTGCGTGAACTGGAAGCGCAAAACTCGATACGCGCAGAACCGGTCGTTGCCCCACCAGTCACCGTCCCTCAGCAGAGAACATTAGAACCGATGATCTCCCCAGTCTCTCGTGAACCGCAGGTTCCGCGGACATTGCTTCCCTGTCAGTCCTGCGGCCGCGAGAACCCTTCCTCTCAGAGATTCTGCGGCATGTGCGGCACGCTTTTGCCAGAGGCAGAACAAGCATCCCCGCTACCGCGCGAACAATGGCATGTTGCCGATCTTCATATTCAAGATCAGCATGTCGAAGATTTCCCTAGGGAAGAATCAGTACGGTTCCAAGAAGAAGAATCGCAATTTGCCCCGCCTGAGCGCGATCATCGCGATCTCTACGAGCGGCAGCGACAAAGATCGAATACGAACGAACTGTCGTTGTTTCAAACGGGACGCGAAGTCGACTATGGCTACGATGACTCCGGCGAGATTATGGATGCGCCAAGCTCAGGCTCCTATCGCATTTATATTGGATTGGCCTTGGCAATGATTATTGGCGGTCTTCTGTACATGGCGTGGCGAAGCGCGCAAGCCGCGCCACAGGCTTCGAATCTCACGCCGCCCGCTCCGGAAGAGGTTGCGAAGGAGCCAGCAACGCCTGCCTCATCTCCGACAACCTCCGCGAAAACAAATACGCCGGATCGAACTCCCGCCACCAGCAACCAACCGGCCGCGGCAACAACCGCGCGTGCGCCCGCCGGCACGCACTCTGCTGCCGAACCAACTCGACCAGAACCCGCTCGTAATGGAAGACCCTCGCAAGTTGACCGAGTTGCGACGCCGAAAACGGCGCTTCCCGAGGAGAAATCGCTCCCCGAAGCGTCAGCCGGAAATGGCGCCGAAGAACTCTCCCTGGCGCAGCGTTATCTGAACGGAACAAGCGGCCAACGACGCGACAGCGCTGAAGCGGCTAAGTGGCTATGGAAGTCCATCGCCAAACACAATGCAGAGGCGTCGCTTCTTCTATCGGATTTGTACTTAAGGGGCGACGGAGTTTCGAAGAACTGCGATCAGGCACGCGTATTGCTTGACGCAGCAGCGCTCAGGGGAGTGAAGGACGCGGGACCGCGTCTGCGGCATCTCCAGGCATTTGGTTGTCAGTAATTGTGAAGACGTTCTCTTCCATCTCGGGTATCGCTTCCAAGGACGCCGCATCTGGCGGTAGCGACGTCCTTGGCTGCGGGATGAAATGAGAATTATTGGGTCAGCATCATCGACGGACTACGACGCGACTCATACCAGAGCGCGAGTTCGACGCGATTCCAAAGCCCGAGTTTGTCGTAAATTACGCGCAGATAATTCTTCACGACATGCTCGGTCGTTCCAATGGCATCCGCCACTTCTTTGTTCTTTAAGCCTTCGGCAACGAGTTGGATGACTCGGTGTTCCCGTTCACTTGGGATACGGGTGCCATAACGTTCACTTGCAGACATGATTGCCTCCGATATAGCAGGGTGGCGAGTTTCACTCGCTTGATACCACCGGTGATTCCGAAACGGAGAAATAATCGGTTGAAATGAGCTTTCACGGTTCGCCGCGCCATCTTTAGCTGACTGGCAATCTCCGCGTTGTCACAGCCTTGCAGAAGCAGCTCAACGATTTGCTGTTCGCGAGGGCCCAGCCGAACAGTCTGTTCTTTCATCAAAATCCCCCCCCTTTTTTTATCGCCTCCGCCTACATTGGGCGAACGGCTGAACCTTACTGATTCCCACAGCATCCACGTTGCCACTTTGAGCTTGCGTTTGTCTGTGATGCTTAAACATCCTCTTCCACAGCCACTTGCAGATGTTGCTGCCGCACTGTTGGAAGTGGGATATCCTACTCAAAACA
>CAZILJ010000829.1:0-3807 GCA_964539915.1 uncultured Acidobacteriaceae bacterium
CCTGGCCGGGGCCGCATATTCCGTCATCTCCCGCGAACAGAAGCTCAAGATTGTTGGCGTTGCCGACCTCGACCCGGAGAGCATGCGCGGTCCGACCCGGGCCAAGGTTTTCTTGCCCCTGCAGTTGGCTGAAAGTCTTCACGTGATGCAACCCACCGACCTGCGTGAAATCTCGCGAGCTGCGAGCGATCAGCCGGTTTATTCCTCGGTCAGCGTGCGCGTGAAGAATCCAACCAAGGTCCAGATGGTGGAAGACGCCATCAAGAAGATGGGGTTCACCACTTTTTCTCTGCTGGACGCCAGCCAAAGTCTGCGGACATTTTTCAGGGTGCTGGATTTATTCTTACTGATTTTCGGCAGCCTGGCGCTGGCGGTGTCATCGATCGGAATCGTGAATACCCTGGTAATGGCCATTCTCGAGCGCCGTCGCGAGATCGGGATCATGAAGGCCATTGGCGCCAGCGATGGGGATGTAAAGAAGCTCTTCTTTGCGGAGGCCGGAGCGATGGGGATCGTGGGCGGTATGGCGGGAGTGGCGCTCGGCTGGGCCATCGGCCGCATCATCAATTTGGGAACCAACGTCTACCTCAAGCGCGAGTCGCTTACTCCCGATACATTTTGGGCCGTGCCCTGGTGGCTAGTGGGCGCCGCAATTTTGTTCTCGGTTATCGTCAGCCTGGTTTCAGGCCTATATCCGGCGGGACGTGCCGCGAAATTGGACCCCGTACAGGCGCTGCGTTACGAATGAATCACTCGCAATGATCCGCTCCTTCAGGCTCATCTGTTTATTCCTTCTCATGCCTGTCGCCTCGGCGGTTGCTCAGGGTCGCATCGACTGCGCTGCACTAAACAGCCACATTCTGAAGCAGGTCGTCCACTATTGCGTGTATCTGCCTGCGGACTACGATGCGGGTGCTGCGCAACATCCTCCGAAGCGGTATCCCGTGCTCTATTTTCTGCACGGGCTGGGTGACAACGAGCAAACACTATTCAACAGCGGCGGATGGACGTTGCTAGAAGATCTGCGCAACCAACACAAGATGGGCGATTTTATGATCGTCGCCCCTGAAGGCAAGCGCAGCTTCTACATCGACTCCGCCGACGGTTCCGTGCGTTACAACGAATTTTTTCTGCAAGAATTTATGCCTCAGATCGAAAGTAAGTACCGCATCAAACCGGGACGCGCCGGGCGCGCGATTAGCGGAATTTCCATGGGCGGCTACGGAGCTTTACGCTTCGCTTTTGCGCATCCGGAACTCTTTTCAGCGGTGAGTGCCCAGAGTGCCGCGCTCATTACCGAATCGCCGCAAACTCTGGACTCCGCATCCCGGACAGGCGCGCCGCTGGGCGGCGTGCTCGCCGCTGTCTTCGGCAAGCCTATCGACGCGCGCCACTGGAACGACAACAGTCCATTTGTTTTAGCGAAGAGGAATGCCTCAGGCTTGCGGAAACTCGCTATCTATTTCAACTGCGGGCAGGATGACAACTACGGCTTCGAAAAAGGAGCAGCAGCATTGCACGACACACTGCAGAAGGATGGCGTGAAGCACGAATATCATCCCTATCCCGGCGACCACAGCTTCACATATTTTCTGTCGCACTTCGCCGAGGTCATGGAATTTCATTCCGGAGCATTCGGACTGCTGCCCAAACCTTGAATCACACGCGTGTTGTAAACTAACCACTAGACGCGCTCGAATGGCGCTCTCGTCCGAAAACCTGGAGAGTTGGCCGAGTGGTTGATGGCACCGGTCTTGAAAACCGGCATACCCGAAAGGGTATCGGGGGTTCGAATCCCTCACTCTCCGCCAGTTCTTCGGAAACCCGCCAAATACGGGCTAAAACACAAATAGCCCTCAGACTTTGCTATTCCGCTTCGCTACTTTCGAAAATCCAGCAAATGAAAGTATTAGCGAAAATGAATCGCACAGTGAAGCTGTATTGCAGCGTCAAGCGCCCTTCCGGCGACTGGGGCACCAAGCCCGTCCCGGACAAGCAACTGATGAACCTCAAAGACTTGCCCGAGGGTCAAGGGCACTATTACCTCGCTTACTACGAAAGGAAGCATCGGCAGATGCCGTCCGTGGGCCGCTGCGCCGATGCAGCCAAGCAAAAGCTCGTTCAGAAGCGCAAGGAACTGGATGCACGTGCAACGGGCGTGGAACTTCCCCCCGAGACTAAACCAGAGCCGACCGAGGAATCGAATCTCGCCCCTCGGGTAGAGAAGTACCTTTCGCAAATGATGGCGTTTGTTGGAAACGACGGCTACGGTCGAACCAAGAAATCCGTGAACGCTTACCGCAATCGCTTAAGCTTTTATCAGCGTTTCTGCGCCCACAAGCGAATCACGGACTTGAGGCTTGGAGATTACGATCATCTGCTGGAATTTGTTGGCTGGCTCCGCAAGCAGACAAAACAAAACGGTAAGGAGATCAGCGACCGCTACGTGTTCAACATTTTGCCACCCTCGGTACCTTTGCGCTGAGTCTCGACATTACGGTCCCTGCAAAGAAAATCTTGCCTAAGCTGGGCTACAAGAAAAAGAGATTAAGGCGCACACGGATCGGGAACTGCAATCACTGTGGGCCTCGTACACACCGGACGAAGAGTTGCTATACAAATTTTTCCTGTGGTCAATGGGACGGGAACAGGAAGTGGCACACACTGAGGTTAGCGATCTGAACTTCTTCGACAACACTGTCCACATCTGCCCCAAGCCGCACCGCAACTACCGCTTGAAATCGAAGCGCAACCGCAACGGCAACGTGGGTGACCGCTATGTCCCGATTCATCCTTCGTTGATGACTCGGCTAAAGGAGTACATCGAGCGCAAGCGACTGCGGGAAGGCGATCTACTGTTCGCGAACCTCGAAGGGAATATTGAGGGGCACTACCTGCGGAAGCTGCAAGCCATTGTGAAACGCGCCAAGCTACCGGGCAAATGGGAACTGCACAAACTACGCAAGACTGGAGCCACCATACATTACGCTGGTGGCAAAGGCGTTCCGCTGGCCACGATTAGCCAATGGTTAGGGCACAGCAGCCTACAGATGACAGAAATTTATCTGGACGTGAAATCCACGGCACCTGCGCAAGAGCACATTCAGTACATGATCGGTGCGGGCGCTCTGGCGGCGCACGTCTAGAGAAACAAAATTGTGACTCCTGCCGATAGTCAGTACTAGTCAGCGGGAGTCACGACTATGCAAACACCAGATGTCTACGCCTTACTGCAAGAACCCAAGCGCCTGCTGACCTTTGAAGAAGTGAGAGCCATCCTCCACATCTCTGAGAGCACCCTGCGGCGCTGGATCGCCGACAGCAGACTGAAGTTCTTCCGCTTGGGCCGCCAGTTGCGATTCGACCCGGCCATTGTTGCAGAGGCGCTACGGGACCGGACAAGCTGACGCAGACGAAACGAGCACGAAGGGTCCGTCAGCATCCTTCGCAAGTCTGGGGCAACGTTTTAATCGCGGATCGACACCGTCAGGGTCACGAATTTCTGGTCGGATAGCCGGATAGCAGAGAGAAAGGCTCCTTGCTGGAATATATAGAACCCAGATGGTTTTCCCTCTGCGGCATGAGCGGCATTTCTGCCCTCGATGTCATCCGCAACGAAACAGATGTTTGGAATTGAAGGGACGGTCGGGCGAAAGATTGTCTCGCTATCGAAGATGTCCCCGCCGCCAGTCGCCTCCCACAGCTCGATAAGGTCGGAAGGGAGTACCAGCGCATTCCGGCGCAGCCACTCTCGGAGTTCTGCCGTTGGAATTGCGCCGAACGGGTAGAACACGCCCGGTACGCTCT
>CAZILJ010000830.1:0-7317 GCA_964539915.1 uncultured Acidobacteriaceae bacterium
CTTCACCGCATTGTCGAGCACGTTGAAAACCGCGGTTCGCAAATCCTCCGCGCTGCCCCGGACGCGCATTCCGCTACCGTTGCTCGCAGCCTCCTCGTAACGCAATGCCTCAGGCTGCAGATGATGCCGCGATCGAGTAGCCTCCATGCATTCCCGGACCAGTTGGCCGAAATCGACTTCGGCTTTCTCCCGGCCCGTTTTCTTATCGCCTGCCCGCCCCGCCCGCAGCACCTGCTCCACCGTCTCGGTCAGCCGATCGGTGTCGCTTAGCATCAAGCGGTAGAACTCCTGCTTTTGCTTCTCCGGCAGCTCGCGACGCTGCAACGTTTCGACATGCAATCGTATCGACGCGACGGGCGTCTTCAATTCGTGCGTAACGGCATTGATAAAGCTGTCGTGCTGCTCGCTGCGCCGCAGCTCCCGCACCAGAAAAATCGTATTCACCACCATGCCCGCAATAATCAGCGCGAAAAAGATGATGCCGAAAAATAACAGCACCCCTTCGCGCCAGTTCAGAATGATCCAACCGACGTTCAGGGCAATGGCCAGCGCGACCAGGCCTATGCCCAGGCAGAGAAAGAAAACGATGGTTCCGCGGCGACTCGTGATTCGCATGGAATGTCGCTCCGATTTTACCGCGTTCGCGGTAATAGGCTCACCATGTTGACCGCCCCCTAGACTGACTGTAGGATTTCATTCCGATGGGCAGAAAGAGCACATCCGCGGGCACCGCCGAACCGCTCCTCAAGCTGCGTGACGCCGCTTTAGAGCTGGGGATCAGCTTCCCCACCATCAAGCAGTGGATCTATAAGAAGAAACTTCGCAGTATTCAGACGGCGGGAGGACACCACCGTATCCCGCAAAGTGAAGTCGATAAACTGCTGTTCAGAACCCGCGGCAGCACGGAGAGCGAACGCCAGCGGATCATCCGCCGAGTCAGTGGTCGCAATCAGTTGGTGGGACGAATCGATTCTGTGCGCATCAGTGGCCTGATGGCCGAAGTAAAGATTTCCATTGGCGGCCAGCAGATTACTTCGATTATTACTGCTAGCTCCGCTCGCGAAATGCAACTGAAGAAGGGACAAACTGCAGCGGCGTTGATCAAGGCCACCGAAGTAATGATCCTTCGCGTTTAATTCTGCCAGCTCGAGTCCCAGCCAAGAAAAGCCCCAGCCAAAACGGCCAGGGCTAAATTTCTGACGACTGAACTCCCGCCTAGTCGCCTGCCGCTGCAAAAGACTCAGCCGGAGGCGCGATCAGGGTCCCGTTTGGAGCAGGCACCAATCCTTGCTTGATCTCGTCCAGTTTCACTCGCCGAATATCCCAAGCCAAGCCGAGCGTCTTCAACGCCCAAATGCCGTACCAATTCACGTCGACCTCATACCAGGTAAATCCATGCTGCGCCGCCGTCGGATGCGCATGATGATTATTGTGCCAGCCTTCGCCGAACGTCAGCAGCGCAACCCACCAGCTGTTGGTCGAAAGATCGCGAGTCGCGAAGCGTCGCGTGCCCCAGGAGTGCGTCGCCGAATTGACCAGCCACGTGGCGTGCAATCCAACCACGGTGCGCACGAAGATGCCCCACATCAGAAAGGGTAGTCCGCCGATGGCAAGCAAAATCACGCCCAGCACAATCATGGGAACGTAATGATATTTCGTAAGCCAGACATGAAACCTATCTTTGGCAAGGTCGGGGACGTAGCGCGCCAGAGTCGTCGTATCGTGGTGCATCGACTTGCCCATGAGAATCCATCCCATGTGTGCCCACCACTTGCCCTCGATCGGCGAATGCGGGTCGCCTTCCAGATCCGAAAACTGATGATGAATGCGGTGCGTAGCCACCCAGAAAATCGGCCCGCCTTCCAAGGCAAGGGTAGCGCAAACGGTCAGGAAATACTCCACCCACTTCGGAGTCTTATACCCGCGGTGCGTCAGCAGGCGGTGATATGCCATTCCAATGCCCAGGCTTCCCGAGACCCACCACAGAAACATCGCGACAAACAAGGCTTTCCATGTGAAAAAGAACAGGGCGGCGATCGCTCCAAGGTGGAACGCTGCCATAAATCCTGCCGTTATCCAATTGATTTCATCTTTTGCGGCTTGTGGTCTTTCCAAGTCTTGCAGTTCCATATCCAAGAAGATCCCCATTTCGTGGTTGTCTGAGTTTGATCAGCCCTACGTCTACCGTACCAAGGGAACAGGTAGGTGACTGTAATACTTGTGTAATAGCGGGGGTTTGAGGGTATTACGGCGGTAACCGGGGGTAATCAAGCCGGAATCACAGCCAGTTCTTGGCCCGGTATTTCTCGACTCCAGCCCTCGTCAGTTCGCCAAGTTCGGCAAACCGCACCTCATCCGGCGCACGGAAATTGAAGCGCGATTTCCCTTGCATGCGTTTCTTCAAACCGGAGGAGACGCTTCTTGCCAGCTCAGGAATGCAGACAAGGGCATCAAGTGATCGCCCGCATAGCGCGGGAACATCACGACCGCCCCGAAAAACATGGGCCGCCAGCTTTTGGAGTTTGTGACCAGATAATATTTCCGCGCGTCATCAGTAGTCACTTTTAACTCCGGCTCAACGGCACCCGGACTTTCTTCAGGCCTTTGAAAGCAGTCGCGAAGTCAGCTGGTGCAGAATTCAGAATGGAATAACCCTTCAGTGTCCCGGCCGCTCGCTCTGGCCTGAACTGCAGGTTTCGTCTTCGGCTTTGCAGCGGTCTTCTTCGCGGAATGCTGCTTTCGCATTTGGCGATACCTACGCAGCATTCCCCTTCACCTGCACGCCCGCCCATTTCTCCAGCAGCGTCAGCGTCGCGGCGTAGTCCAGATCCTTGTGCCCGTCTTCGGTGGCCATCTGATAAATTTCTTCCACGGTTTCAAGCGCTGGCAGTTTCACCCGCGCTTCCTTCGCGGCCTCCAGCGTCAGCCGGATGTCCTTATGCATGAGACGCAGAGGAAAGTTTGGTGTGAAGTCGCGCTGCAGAACGAACGGCCCTTTATAGTCCACTACTCCCGACCGCACCATGGTGGCCTCAATCAGCGACAACAATTGCCGCGCGTCCACGCCAAGCTTGGTGGCCAGGGTCAGCGCTTCCGCGAATCCTTCAAAGATCAATGCGATCTGCAAATTCATGGCAAGTTTCGTAGCCTGCCCTTTGCCGGTATCGCCCATGCGGAAAACCTTCTTTCCCATCGCCTCAAATAGCGGCTTGAGCCGCTCTACCGTTGGCTCGTCTCCGCCGACAATGAACACCAGTGTCCCGTCCCGCGCCCCGATCTTCGACCCTGTCATCGGAGCATCCACCCACGCGACGGCTTTCGTTGCCACGCGATCGGCGAACTTCACCGTAGCCGAAGGAGAAATCGTGCTCGAGTCCGCAATGATCATGCCTTCCCTGAACGACGCTTCTACTCCATCGGCCCCGAAGACGACCCTCTCGACTGCGTCCGTGTCGGATACGCACATCCACACAACTTCCGCGCCTTGAGCTGCCGCTGCTGGAGTAGGAGCTACGCCTGCTCCTTCGACCAACTTGCCCGGCGTTCGATTCCACACAGTTACTTCGTGACCCGCCTTGACCAGATTCGTGGCCATCGCGTGTCCCATGATTCCTAACCCCAAGAACGCAACTCGCATGCGGACTTCTCCTGTCGTCCTGAAAGACCATCCAAAAAGAACGCTTTCGGATTAGATATGACCCGCTCGATCAAGGTCAAGCAAAGCGAGCGAATCGCGGGTGAATAAAGTTCCAGTCTTCCCCGAGGACGGAAACGGGGCTTTCCTGGTTACTGCCGTGACTAGCCGGTCGTCAAAAAAGCAGCCCGCATTCGCTCGATTTCATCTAACATGCAGGAGGCTGGATGCACGCGCGGTGTCGCTCATATGAATGTGGTCCTTCCAAGATAAGGACTAATATGAATACTGCAGGCTGCTCCTAGTCCAGCCCCCAAGATTTGTAGCAGGATGATTAAGCAAACGCTTCGCAATCCGGCCCTTCGTAAACGCGCCACCCAGTTCGGACGTTTGGTGCGCCGCTCCGCGGTCACCCCTCGTTCCGGCCAGACTCACAAGCCCCGACTTGCCACAAACGGAGAATTCGGCGTCACGTTCATCGGCCATGCCAGCTTCTTTGTGCAGATCGGCGGGAGGAGTGTCGTCATCGATCCCAACTTCGCGCGCTGGCTCTTTGTGCTAAAGCGCCTCCGCCGACCTGGCCTGCGTATCGCCGACCTTCCGGCCATTGACGTCGTGCTCGTAACCCACGCCCACTTCGATCATCTGCATCGGCCTTCGCTCCGCGCAATCGTGCAGAACAACCTGCGCACGCGAGGCGTTGCCCCGCTCATTGTCATTCCATCTCATGTTTCAGATCTGGTCTCCGATCTTGGCTTCTCCGAGATCATTGAGCTCGATTGGTGGAAGAGTTCGCGCTACGGCAACTTGTCGATGACTCACGTCCCTTCGCGCCACTGGGGAGCGCGCATTTTGAAGGATTCACATCGCGGCTATGGCGGCTTCGTTCTGAAGGCCGGCAAGCATTCCGTCTATCATGCCGGCGATACCGCTTATTTTCCTGGCTTTAGCGAAATCGGGCGCCGCCTCTCTCCTGAGGTCGCGCTGCTTCCCATCGGCGCATACAATCCGGCGCAGTTCCGCAACGTTCACACCAATCCTGCCGACGCCATGCGCGCCTTCCTCGATCTCAAATCGCGTTGGATGGTTCCCATGCATTACGGCACCTTCCGCCTCTCGCACGAGCCCGTTGATGAGCCCCTCCAATTGCTCGAAGAAGAGGCTCGCGCCGCCGGAACCAAAGACCGCGTGGTCGTTTTGGAAGAGGGCGTCACGCGATTTTTCTGAGCGGGTTTTCGTAAAGCTCCTTTAACACTTCCCAGACGTTTTTGGTGTAAACTGCCTCTCGAATTTCAGCTTAGGAGGTCTTGAATGTCCGTAAAGCCAATTCCTGATGGTTATCACACTCTCACTCCGTTTCTGACGGTGAAGGACGCCGCTCGCGCCATCGAGTTCTACAAACAGGCATTCGGCGCTGAAGAAAGAGGGGTCATGAAAGGCCCCGACGGAAAAGTCATGCATGCGGAGCTGAAAATCGGCGACTCGATCATCATGCTGGCCGACGAGTTCCCCGAATTCGGCGTTCTCTCTCCTCAAACCAGTGGCGGCGCAGGCATGGGCCTGCACATCTACATCGACGGCGTTGATGCCGCCTTCGACCGAGCGGTGACAGCCGGAGCGCAGGTCGAGATGCCGCTCGCAGAACAGTTCTGGGGGGACCGCTACGGCAAGCTGAAAGATCCCTTCGGCCATCACTGGTCTATCGCCACTCACACCAAAGACCTGTCCATGGATGAAATGAAACGCAACATGGACGAGGCCATGAAACACATGTCCGAGCCACAGGATCTGCGGAAGACCGCCTAGCCATTAGCAATGCTCATGTCGGGACAGCCGCCTCGGCTGTCCCGCCTGGGCGAAGCCCGGCGACGGCGATCAAGCGGGACTTCAGTACGCCAACAGAATCCTCAGATCTCGTAAATTGTTCCCGGTCGGTCCGATCTCAACCCCATCTCCCAGCGCTTTGAAAAATGGGTAGGCATCGAAATTCTCGAGGGCGGCGCGCGCATCAAGCCCCCGAACTCGCGCTCGCTCCAGAGTCGTGCCGTCGGCAACCGCGCCGGCGGCAGCGCTATTTCCGTCCACGCCATCGGTCCCTGCGCTGAGAACCGTGATGTTTTCTCCCGTAATCTTCGCCGCGCACGCAAGCGCGAACTGCTGATTGCGTCCGCCAATTCCCCCGTCCGTCACCTTCACCGTAACTTCGCCGCCAGAGATCAGACAGACCGGTGAGAATTGTTCTCGCAACTCGCGAACTCGGCGCAGCAGGTGGTCCGCGGCTTTTGCGTAATCCCAATCGTCGCAGGAGTTGTCCACCTGGACGATGAAGCCCGCGCCCTCGGCCGCGACGCTCGCCTCTTCAATGGCTGTCTGGTTTGACAGCACGGGCCACCAGCGCGCGCGGTGGAACGCCAGATCGTCCGCCTTCGGTGTCTCCTCTAACGAGTCGCGCTCAAAAAGTTCGCGGGTCGACCGAGGGAATTGCTTCAGCAGTTCGTACTTTGCCGCGATGCGATAACAATCCGCGACAGTCGTCGAATCGGACATGGTCGGACCGGACGCCAGCGAGTCGGGCGTGCTGTCGGGCACATCGGACACCAGCAGCGATATCTGCTGCGCTGGAAACGCGGCCTGAGCCAGCCTGCCGCCTTTCACGGCGGAAAGATGTTTGCGCACCGCATTGATGTCGGCAATCGGCGCTCCAGAAAGCACCAGAGCGCGATAGGTTGCGATCAGTTCGTCGAGTGAAATCTCGTCGTCGATGGGCTTCTCGACGATCGACGATCCTCCGCCGCTGAGCAAGAAGATCACCAAAGCCGATGCGGGAAGCGCCTGCAACGACCGTAGAATGGCGCTCGCCGCCTGAATGGATTCTGCATTCGGGGTCGGATGTCCGCCGCGGAAATAGCGGAATCCATGAACCTGCGCCGAAGGCTGCACGGAACTGGCCACGATTCCTTCGAGCGAACCTCCGACCAGCTCGGACAGGGCTTCGACCATCGTATGTCCAGCTTTGCCGAAGGATAAAACCTGCACCCGGGAATACGAATGCAGGTCGTAAAGATCCTCGCAGACTCGCAGAATTCCGCGCTCGCAATGCAGGTGACGCGCAAAGCCTCTGACGATCGAAGCCTCCGCCAGAGCATGCTGAAAAATGCCCCGCGCTGCGTCTCGCATATGGCGGAACTGAGATTCGCGATCGGAGTCAAACATGAAAAGGATTATAGAGTCAGCTTTCAACCAAGCAGCAGGGGAACGGGAACGGGGTTTCTTTGCGATCTTTGCGATTCGGTGGCGTACACGCGGGCAAAACCCTTTACCGCAAAGGATGCAGGAAGGACGGAAAGAAGTACAAATCAGGACTTCAGTTGCTCCTTCACCCAGGTTTCAATCGTTTCCCGAAGTTCGCGCAGGCGTCCTTCGAAGAAGTGATCGGCTCCGTCGATCAAGACCAACTTCTTCGGCTCGGGCATCGCAGCAACCAGCGCTTCCAACTTCGCCCTTGGACCAAACTGATCGCGGGCCCCGCTGACGAACAACTTCGGCTTCGCGCAATCCTGCAAGAAGTCAAACGTGTAGGTGCGCGGCACTTCACTGTCGGAAACCACCGGACCAATCGGCGTTCCGACGCCGATGACGCCGCGAACTCGAGCGTCCGCACAGGCCGCGCGCAATCCCACGGC
>CAZILJ010000831.1:0-3687 GCA_964539915.1 uncultured Acidobacteriaceae bacterium
CCAGCAAGGAATTGCTAGCCAGTCGGTTCGCACCGTGCACGCCGGTCGCGGCGGCTTCTCCCGCAGCGTATAGACCCGCGACATTCGTCTTGCCATCCACATCGGTGCGAACGCCACCCATGCTAAAGTGCGCCGCCGGGCGGACCGGAATTACATCTTCGGTAATATCAACGTTATATTGCATGCAGGTAGCGTAAATTCGCGGGAATCGCTTTTGTACCTTTGACGGGCTAAGGTGGGTAAGGTCGAGATAGACGAACGGGTCCTTGGCGCGGCTCACTTCCATTTCGTGAACGATGGCCCGTGCCACCACCTCGCGCGGCGCCTGTTCGCCCAGCGCGTGATACTTTCCCATGAACCGGTTCAATTCAATGTTGCGCAGGCACGCGCCTTCGGCGCGGAGCGCGTCAGAGAGCATAAACCGGGGCACTTTTTTCATGTAGAGTGCGGTCGGATGAAACTGCACGAGCTCCATGTCGCTGAGTTCGGCTCCAGCGCGATATGCCATCGCGATGCCGTCCCCCGTTGCCGTATCCGGATTGGTCGTATTGCGATAAATTTGTCCCATCCCGCCGGTCGCCAGAAGCACTGCGGAACATGCAACTTCCTGCGGAACGCCTTTTTCATCGAGAACCGAAACTCCTGTAATGCGCCCGGCGTCAGACAGGAGATCGGTGGAAAACACAAACTCCGCAAACGAGATGTGCTTCAGTGACTTGGCCTTGACGTACATTGCCCGCAGGATTTCTCTTCCCGTCGATTCGCCCTGCGCGTGCAGACTGCGGTGGCGACTGAGGGGACTGTCCAGTCCGAATACTAGTTTGGTCGCATGGGGTTTCCCCCACACGATCAACTCCTCGATGCGCTCCGGGGCTTCTTCCAGCAGGATCTTCACCGCCGCTGCATTGCAAAGCCCATCGCCTGCGCTGAGAGTGGCCTGCAACTGAAGGCTGACTTCGTCTTCGTCGCTCAACGCCGTCACCTGTGCAGATTGTGAGGAGTCGATTTCCTTCTTCGCGAGCACAAGTACGCTCCCCGCGGCGGCCAGTTCGATAGCGGCGCGCAGGCCGGCGATACCAGCGCCAATCACCACGAAGTCAGTCTCGGCTGGAAGACCCTTCATAGACCGGAAATAGTACCACTTTGCGCAAGTCAGTCAGTCGAGCGCTTACGCTATTATGGAACGGCATGCCGCAAGTGATCATCCACGTCCTTCCTCGGCCGTATCAGGCTTGGATCGAGAACGGCCTTCTCACGCGAGCGGGTTCCGTCTTGAGCGAACTGCTGCCATTGGCCAGCCGCATATTTGTGATCACCGTTCCTCCGGTACGCAAGCGCTGGGGATCGAAACTTCTTGCTTCCTTAAAGGCCAGCGGTTTCACGGCGCAAATAATCCCGATGCCTGACGGTGAACCGACCAAACGTCTGGCGACGGTTGAGGCCCTGGCCGATAAATTGGCACGCCTGGGCGCCGATCGCAAGGCCGTGATCATCGCTTTGGGCGGTGGGATCGTGGGCGATGTCAGCGGCTTACTGTCTTCCCTCTATATGCGCGGTGTCGAGTTTGTGCAGATTCCCACGACGGTACTGGCGCAGGTCGATGCTTCCATCGGGGGTAAGACAGCCGTCAATCTCGTTGCCGGCAAGAACATGGTAGGAACCTTCCATCACCCCCGGGTGGTGCTCATCGACCCCACGGTGCTCAAGACCTTACCCGACCGCGAGTTTCGGTCCGGGCTTTACGAGGCTCTGAAGTGCGGAATTATCGGAAACGTCAATTTGTTTTTGCGCTTTGAGCAGAATCGAGCCCGGATTCTCAAACGCGATCCCGTCGAACTCGAGTGGCTCATCGCGCAATCGGTCAAGCTGAAGGCCGAAGTCGTCTCTGCCGACGAGCGCGAAGACGGTCTGCGCCGCGTTCTCAATCTGGGCCACACCGTTGGCCACGCTTTGGAGGCCGAAACCGGCTACCGTCGCCTTCTCCACGGTGAAGCCGTCGCCTGGGGGATGATCGCTGCCACGAACATCGCCCTCAGTGTGGGTCGCACTGACAGGGTTACCGCCGGCCGCATCGCCGACGCGGTGTTGAGCCTCGGTCGCCTGCCCGAACTGAATGTCAGTTCGCGCAAGATTCTTCGAAGGCTTCAGTCTGACAAGAAAACGCAAAATGGTGTCGTCCACTTTATTCTTCCGCGCGAAATTGGGAAGGTTGAAGTTGTCAGCGATGTGCCAGCAAGTGCCGTACTCGATGCCGTCGATGAACTGCGGCGTTTATCGCGTGGCGGCTAGGTTTGGGGAACGTAACAACTTTTGAACGAGAGAACAATATGCCAGAAACAACACAGCAATATATCCAGCGAATCCTGGGCCATGTCCAAGGCCGGGACGCAATCAAAGTGCAGAAAGCGACCGCCCCGAAATTGAAGAAGTTGATCGGCGGCTTGACGCCCAAGCAACTGAAGTGGAAGCCTGAGCCAACCAAGTGGTCGATCGCCGAGATCGTAGCTCATCTCGCCGATGCCGAGATCGTTGCGGGTTGGCGGATGCGCTCCGTTCTCGGGGCAAATGGAACGGCAATCCAGCCCTTTGACCAGGACACGTGGGCGTCCGTTTTCCAATACAGCAATCGCGATGCGAAACAGTCGCTGGAAGTCTTCCGCGTGCTGCGGGAGAACAATCTGGCAATGTTGCGGGCTCTTCCGCGCGAACTGTGGGAGAACTACGGCATGCACGCCGAGCGCGGCAAGGAGACCATTGCGCATTTAGCGCGCATGTTTGCCGGCCATGATACCAACCACATCCTCCAGGTCGAAGCCGTTGCCCACCAACTGAAAAGCAGAGCCTCCAAAAAGAAGAAGCGGAAGTGAACCGCGTGGCCGTGAAGGAGACCAGTAAACCCCAGGTAATCGGTGCCGCGCCCGAAGGAGCCAGCGATCCGAATTCTGCTGCGCGAGCGGTTCGGCAGATGTTCACCTCGATCGCTCCACGCTACGACCTGCTCAACCACGTATTGTCTTTCAATATCGACCGCATGTGGTGGCGTCGAACCGCCCGCGCTTTCTCTCACATTCTGGCTTGTTCAGATGCACGCATCCTCGACCTCTGCTGCGGAACGGGTGACATGACGTTCGCTCTGCGCCGTCGAGCAGGGAAGTCGTCTGCCCGGATTTTTGGCGCCGATTTTTCTCACGCCATGCTTCAGCGCGCCGCAGTGAAGTCGTCATCCGCGCCAGACAACTTAAGCCCTAGTTGGATCGAGGCCGATGCTCTCAGCCTTCCATTTCCCAGTGCACACTTCGATCTGGTAACTTCCGCTTTCGGTTTCCGCAATCTCGCCGACTACAATGCCGGGCTGAACGAAATCATCCGGGTGCTTCGTCCCGGCGGGGAGTGCGGTGTCCTCGACTTCGGCGAACCGAAGGGACTGATGGGTGCGGTCTACCGCATCTATTTCAAGCAAGTTCTGCCCCGCGTTGGAACCATGATCTCCGGCGTCCGGGGTCCGTATGCTTATCTTCCCGCCTCGGTCGAGCGGTTCCCGCCGCCAGAAGAAATGCTCGCGAGAATGAAACGCGCCGGGTTTGCCGAAGCGAATTGGACTCCCTACACCTTCGGAATCGCGGGCCTTTATCACGGCAGGAAGTAAACGTTGCAACGAGCAAATGAATCGTGTGGAGACAGCCGCCA
>CAZILJ010000832.1:0-11443 GCA_964539915.1 uncultured Acidobacteriaceae bacterium
ATTGATTGACCGGAATGGTTTTCGTCCGCTCCGGCGAATGTAGGAGAGTAGTTGCGCCTGATGGACTGGGTTGATACTCGCGACACATTTGATCTCGACAATGACCGTGCCCTGGACGAGCAGATCGATGCGATAACCCAAATCGATTCCCTGGCCGTCATGGATCGCAGGAAGTCTTACTTGTCGGGCAACTCTGAGTCCCGTTTGCGGAGTTCTTGCGCCAAACACGCCTCGTGGGCGCTTTCGAGCAAGCCCGCCTAGGTGCGAATGAAGCTTCATCGCGGCGGTGACAATCGTGCCGGTCATTCGGTTGGCTCGCGGCGCTGTGATCACTGTCGAGGTGGCGATACATTCAGCTTTTACAACGGTTCAACCGACTTATTCCGTCCCGATTGAACATTGAATTCGGGAAACTTGTGGAAAACTCTCAACCACAGAGCACACTGGGGATCACAGAGTAAAAATGCGCTTCTCCTGCCCCCGCTGGCCCCTCCTGGTTTGCCCCTGTGAACCTCCATGCCCTCTGTGGTTAAATGGTTAGCGATGGCTGATAGCAAGATCCGCGTGCTGGTGGCCAAGCCTGGCCTCGATGGCCACGACCGGGGCGCGAAGGTCATAGCCCGAGCCCTACGCGACGCAGGCATGGAGGTGATCTATACCGGCCTGAGGCAGACGCCGGAGATGATCGTCACCGCGGCTCTGCAGGAAGATGTGCAGGTCATCGGCCTGTCGATTCTTTCCGGGGCGCACAACGCGATCGTGCCGCGGGTGATGGACATGCTCAAGCAGAATAAGATGGACGACGTCATCGTCGTCGTGGGCGGCATTATCCCGAACCAGGACATTGAGGGACTCAAAAACATAGGCGTCGCAGCGATTTTTCAGCCAGGCACGACAATGGACGACATCGTTCAGTTTATTCGCACGCACGTAAAAGGACCCGGCGTGCCGGCGGCCGGTTGATGGCCGGCGTCAACGCCTCCCGCATCCGGGAGATCCTCTCGAAGACGGTCGGTCCAGTACCGTGGTACTGGAAGACTTTTCCTGCATTCCGATCTCCGGCAGGTCAGAATTTCGTTTGGACTCATCACGGCGACCAGGGTCCGATTGCCCATCTCGTTACTCTTGGCCTCGCACAAGAGCCGGACAAAGCTCGGCTCGCTCTTAACACTTACTGTCGTCCATTCCTTGTACCGCCACATTTCATCGGCATCTGGTGCCCTGAAGGACGCAGCATTCGCCTTGCTTGTTTCGATCCTGATCAGCTCAAGGCATTCGACCTGGCGGAGGTCGCCGGGTGGTTCAAACCGTCTGCGGACCGTATCTACTCCGCGACGGCTCCGATGGCAGATTTCGAGGTGCCGCTGACGATGGGTCCCGGAACGCATAGGATCCAGGTTCCCGTGGAACTCGCGATTGTGGACGAACTGATTGTCCCCACCAGCTACAAAGCGATCTCGAACGATGATCCCGCGTTTGCGCTCCTGGTGTTTTACCCGCAGGCGGGGTTGGTGGAGGTTCTGCCGCAGAAATGGTTTACCGCCGCGCAATATCGTGTGGGGCAACAGTGGATTACGCGAGCAGCGCGCGATCCCGAGTCGCAACGCATCATCGGGGAGTGCTTTGGCGTGGGAACGTTTCTGCTTGAGGACGACGGGTGCCGGCTAGCGGAGTGGATTTCTCGGACGAGTTAGCTCGGATAACCATGCCGGACGCTGGCGAATTAGAGTTCAGGTTCAGCGAGGACGGCGGCATTCTCTTTTTGACCCTCGTGTCCGACGACGGAATGAACCGGCTTACTCGGTCCAAAGTTATCGCTCTTCGCCGTAAAATTGAAGGCCTCGCGAGCCCTGGCGCTTCGGTTCTTCCCTTGGTCATATCGGGCGATCCGATTTTCTCCGCCGGCGCGGACTTGAACGAAATCTCTCAACTGAACGGACCTGACGCGCTCGCGTTCGCACAACTCGGTCAGGATCTAATGACGGCCGTGGCGAACCACCCCGCACCGGTTTATGCGAGTATCAACGGATTCTGCCTGGGCGGGGGACTCGATTTAGCGCTGGCATGCCATCATCGCATCGCATCACCGCACGCCGTCTTAGGACATCGCGGCGCGGCCCTCGGCCTGATTACCGGTTGGGGAGGCACTCAACGGTTACCGCAATTGATCGGCAAATCACGAGCTCTGGCAATGTTCGTAGCCGCTGAAAAGATCACGGCCGTCCAAGCGCTGCGGATTGGACTCGCGGACGTGATTGCCGCGGATCCGGTGGCTGAGGCCGTGCGTCGAATCCGCGATCGCGCCAATGAACGATTCCTTCGATAAAATATCGGAAGCGACGCCCGCATTGCGCGGCTCTGCCCGCGTGGTATACGGTAATCAGTTCGCGTCTTCATTTCTTGACCGTGTCTCGACCCATGGCTGAGCGTAACGAATCTCCTCCACTGAACTCGTCTGACACCAATGTGCTCACCACAAAGGTCGATCCGACCTCCGCGCGTTATGAAGCCAACATGCGTTTTTTGGCGGATTTGATGTCGCAGGTGCGCAACGAGGGCGAGAAGATATGCGAAGGCGGAGGCGCCAAGGCCGTCGAAAACCAGCATTCCAAGGGTCGGTTGACGGCGCGCGAGCGCATTAAGCTTCTGGCCGATCCGGACGCGTTTTTTGAATTGGGTCTGTACACGGCGCACGGCATGTATGAAGAGTGGGGCGGCGCACCGGCTGCGGGCGTCATCACGGGGCTGGCGCGGATTGAGACCCGCATGGTGATGATCATCGCCAATGACGCCACCGTGAAGGCGGGGGCATTTTTCCCGATGACCGCGAAGAAGGTCATTAGGGCTCAGAACATTGCGCTTGAAAACCGCATACCCACAATCTACCTGGTCGATTCCGCGGGAGTCTTTTTGCCGCTGCAGGAAGATGTGTTCCCCGACACCGACGATTTCGGGCGCGTGTTCCGCAACAATGCTGTGATGTCTGCGAAGGGCATTCCGCAGATCGCTGCCATCATGGGGATGTGCGTGGCTGGCGGCGGCTATCTCCCGGTGATGTGCGACCACGTGCTGATGACCGACGGCAGCGGATTGTTTCTCGCCGGTCCGGCGCTGGTGCAGGCAGCAATCGGGCAGAAAGTTTCGTCGGAGGAACTGGGTGGCGCGGCGATGCACTCGGCCATCAGCGGTACGGTCGACTTTCGCGAAGCCAACGACCAGGCGTGCATCGCGCGGATTCGCTCAATTGTGGAGAAGTGGGGATACCGGCGCCTTTCTCCGTGGGACCGCAGGAAGCCGGTTGATCCGAAACTGGACGCTGAAGAGATCTACGGCATCTACGATTCGTCGCCGGCGCGGCCTTATGACATGAAAGAAATACTAGCGCGAGTGCTCGATGGCAGCCGTTTTGACGAATACAAGCCGGAGTACGGAAAGACCATCATCTGTGGATACGGCCGGATTGGCGGCTTTGCCGTGGGAATCGTTGCCAATCAGAAACTGCACGCGCAACAGACAGATCTTGAAGGCCACAAGCGGGTTGAGTTCGGAGGCGTCATCTATACCGAGTCCGCCGAGAAAGCGGCGCGCTTCATCATGGACTGCAATCAGAATTTAATTCCGCTGATTTTTCTCCACGACGTCAACGGATTCATGGTGGGGCGGGATGCAGAGTGGAGCGGCATCATCAAGGCGGGCGCGAAGATGGTGAACGCGGTTTCGAACTCTGTGGTGCCGAAGATTACGGTGATCGTCGGAGGCTCGTTCGGCGCCGGACACTATGCGATGTGCGGGAAGGCGTATGATCCGCGCTTTGTTTTTGCCTGGCCGACGGCACGCTACGCGGTCATGAGCGGCGATTCCGCTGCGGGTACGCTGGTCGAGATCAAGGTGAAACAACTGGAACGTGGTGGCAAGAAGTTGAGTGAGGAGGAACGAAAGGAACTCTACGAGTCGGTGAAGCGCACCTACGACGAGCAGACCGACCCGCGCTACGGCGCCGCACGGCTGTGGATCGACAAAATCATCGACCCGATCGAGACGCGGGAGGCAATCACACAGGCTCTGGAAGCGGCCGCGCTGAATCCGGATGTCGCCGAGTTCAAGGTGGGAGTTTTGCAAACATGACTTTGTCACGGATTTCTACGGATCACATGGATTTCAGATGAACTTGTTTAAGAACTTGATCCGCGTGAATCCGTGAAAATCCGCCGCTGAGAACTTTGCGTGTCTGATCTAGTCAAACTGATCGAATGTCCGCGCGATGCCTGGCAGGGGCTGAAGGGCTTGATCCCTGCCGACCTGAAGAAGGATTACCTAAAGGCGTTGATCAGCGTGGGATTCAAGCATATCGACGCGGCGTCGTTCGTGTCTCCCAAGGCCGTGCCGCAGATGGCGGACTCGGAAGAGGTGCTCAAGGAACTCGATCCACCCGACGACGTAGAGATCATCGGGATTGTAGTGAATGAAAAAGGCGCGGAGCGGGCGATGGCGACGAAGGCGGTGTCGACACTCGGATTCCCGTATTCAATTTCGGAAACCTTTCTGCGCAAGAATCAGAACCAGTCGCCGGAGGATGCGCTCGACGAACTGGAGAAGATACAAAATAAGGCTGACGCCGCCGGACTCGACGTCGTGGTTTATATTTCCATGGCGTTCGGGAATCCCTATGGCGACTTGTGGAATCCGGAAGAGGTAATCGAAGCAATCTCGCTGATGGAAGTGGACAATTTGCGGATGATCTCCTTAGCCGACACGGTGGGCGTGGCGGGCCCTGAGCAGATCAGCGAACTGGTCGGTGCGGTGATGGCGAAATACAACTACCTCGAAATCGGAGTGCATTTGCACAGCCGTCCTGAGCAGGCTGCCGACAAGATTCTGGCGGCGTACGATGCCGGCTGCCGGCGGTTTGATTCTGCCCTGGGAGGCTTAGGCGGCTGTCCCTTTGCGCAGGACGATTTGGTTGGTAACATCCCGACTGAGAAAGTGATCGAGACTCTCACAAGGCGTGAAGCGGAGCTGCCACAATTGAAACCGTTGGATTCGCTGCTAAAGGCAACGGCGGGCATCAGCGCAAAGTTTTCCAATTCGCACGCCGCAGATTAAGTCGCTACGGATCTACACGGATGGTCACGGATCTACAAAACACTCTTCGTGTGATCGGTGGGAATCCGTGGCCAGGTTCTGATCTATGAGCTATAAGACGATACAACTCGCATACGACGGCGGCGTTGCCGCCCTCACTCTGAACCGTCCGGAGAAGCGAAACGCAATCAGCTTTGATTTGATCGACGACTTGCTGCGCGCACTGGAGGAAGTGTCCAAATCCGACGCGATCGTCCTCATCCTGACCGGGGCGGGAAAAGCGTTTTGTTCCGGCCTGGATCTCGACAACCTGAAGGCTCTGCTGGGGCGGACTCCGGAGCAGAATCTGCAGGATTCGCGAACCATGGTTCAATTGTTCCGGTCGCTGTATGAGTTCCCCAAGGTGACCATCGCAGCGGTAAACGGGACGGCGATCGCGGGGGGAACGGGGCTCGCGCTTTTGTGCGACTTCACGCTGGCGGTTCCGGAGGCGAAGTTTGGCTATACCGAAGTACGCATCGGCTTCGTGCCCGCTATTGTTTCGACATTTCTATTGCGACAGGTTGGCGAGAAGCAGGCCCGCGATCTCTTGCTGACTGGAAGACTTTTCGACGCCGCGGAAGCGGTACGCCTGGGTCTCGTGAGTGAAATCGTTCCTCGAGAGAATCTGATGCCTCGCGCTCGCGCACTGGCCGCGGCCCTGATGGAGAACAGTCCCGCATCGCTGCGCGCGACCAAGCAGTTGCTTACCGAACATGCCCGGCCGGAGCTGGACGCGCCAATCGAATCGGCCGTGCGCGAGAATGCTGCGATCCGCACCACCGCGGACTTTCGCGAAGGAATCTCATCGTTTCTGGAGAAGCGCAAACCGGTGTGGACTGGGAAATGAGCTCGAACCATCATCCAGAATTCCATGAAACGCGGCTGCGCGTGCGCTACGCCGAGACCGACCAGATGGGCGTCGTCTATCACGCGAATCACCTGATCTGGTTTGAGGTGGGCCGAGTGGAACTGCTACGGGAGATGGGATTTTCTTACCGCGAGATGGAGCGCGAGGACGGACGCTTCATCGCGGTGGCCGAAATAAAGTGCCGCTACCGTGCTCCGGTATATTACGACGAAGAAGTCGTGGTTCGTACGCGCCTGAAGAACGTGCGCAGTTCCGTCGTGGTTTTCAGTTACGAACTCGTGCGCGCCGATAGCGGGACGCTGCTTGCGGAGGGCGAGACCACGCACATCGTCACCGATTCACAGATGAAGGTATCGGCGTTGCCAGAGAAGTATTTAACAGCGTTCCGCGAAGCCGTCTCAAAGTCGGTGATGACAAATCGCGGGCCGCACAAACGGGCAAAGATCTAACAGGACACCCTTGAACGCACTCCACATCAACGGAAACGATCTCACGCTCGAAGCGGTGCGTGAAGTCGCGAGTATTGAACCTCGCCGTGCGGTTCTGCTCTTGCCCGACGCGCGTCAAGCCGTCAACCGGGCGCGCGCCGTGGTGAATGAGATTGTCGACAGCAACAAAGTCGCTTACGCCATCACCACGGGTGTAGGCAAATTGAGCGAGGTACGCATCGCGGGTGACCAGATTCGTGAACTGCAAGTCAACCTGGTCCGGTCGCACGCGGTCGGCGTGGGCGACCCGCTATCCATTGCCGAGACGCGCGCCATGATGCTGTTGCGTGCGAATTCCCTGGCGAAGGGCCACTCCGGTGTGCGTGCCGTAGTGATTGACACCCTTTGTGAGTTGCTCAACCGAGGCGTCACGCCGTTCGTGCCGTCGCAAGGCAGCGTTGGGGCAAGCGGCGATCTGGCACCTCTGGCCCATTTAGCCTTGGCATTGATTGGCGAAGGCGAGTGCTTTGATGAAAGAGGTGTGCGCGTCCCAAGCTTGGAGGCTTTTAAGCGTGCCCAGATCAAGCCACTGGTGCTCGAGGCCAAGGAATCCATTTCCCTGATCAACGGAACGCAAGCTATGCTGGCCGTCGGCACTTTGGCAGTCCTGGCGGCCGAAACGCTGGTGGACACGGCTGACGTGCTGGGCGGGCTGTGCTGCGATGCGCTGAAGGGCACCGATGCCGCTTTTGACGAACGCATTCACAAGGCACGTCCGCATGCGGGCCAGATAAAGACCGCAGCCAATCTCCGGCGCATGCTGGAAGGCAGCCAGATCCGCGAATCGCACCGGGAATGCGGTCGCGTGCAAGACGCTTACTCGCTGCGGTGCATACCGCAGGTCCACGGCGCTGTTCGCGATACGCTAGCACACTGTCGCGCGGTATTTGAGACCGAGGCGAATTCCGCAGTCGATAATCCTCTGGTCTTCCTCACCGATCCGAAAAATGCGGAAGGCGATGTCGTCTCAGGCGGCAACTTTCACGGCGAACCTCTGGCGTTTGCCTTGGATTTTCTGGCCATCGCATTGAGCGCGCTCGCAGGCATTAGTGAGCGACGGATCGAAAGGCTGGTGAATCCCATGCTTAGCGAAGGCTTGCCGCCGTTCCTGGCCCCCGGCGCCGGCCTGAACTCCGGCTTCATGATGGCGCAAGTCACAGCAGCCGCGCTGGTCAGCGAGAACAAGGTGCTGGCCCATCCGGCGTCCGTCGATTCGATCACGACGTCGGGCAATAAAGAAGACTATGTTTCCATGGGCATGACGGCCGCCATCAAGCTGAAGCGCATCCTGGACAATACGCGGAACGTTTTGGCAATCGAGGCAATGGCAGTAGCTCAAGCACTCGACTTCCTCGCCCCGCTGAAGACTTCGAAACGCGGCCAGGCAGCGCATACGGCAATCCGGTCGGTGTGTCCCACGATGGAAAAAGATCGCGTAATGTACGCGGATTTCGCACGCCTTTCGGAGTTCATTGCCAGTGGAAAGATCGCAGAGGCCCTGCGCTAAGACTGAAGCCAGACCCGCACCCAACGATTCAGCATCAGGAATCCGGCATGAAGACTCTTACGGAATATCTGAAGTTTCATACCAAGACGCACAGGGCTTACGTGCACATCACGCCGCAGGTGGAACAGATCGTCGCCAGGAGCGGAGTGCAAGAAGGCATGGTTCTGGTTTCGGCGATGCACATCACCGCGGGGGTTTACGTCAACGATAACGAATACGGCCTGATCGAGGACATCGACCAGTGGCTCGAACACCTCGCGCCCTTTCGCAAGGGATACAAGCATCACGAAACCGGCGAGGATAATGGCGATTCTCACCTGAAAGCGCTGCTGATCCATCATGAAGTCATCGTTCCAGTCACGGCTGGCAAGTTGGATCTGGGTACCTGGCAGCGCATTTTCTATGCCGAATTCGATGGGCAGCGTGATAAAAGAGTCATCGTGAAAGTGATGGGAGAGTAACAAAATGTCGGAAGAACTGACCGAATTGCAGGAACACGCCGAACACGCAAAGCACGATCCAACCCTGGCGCCAATCTCGGTGACCATGGCTGTCCTGGCCGTTCTCGTGGCGGTCGTGACTCTACTCGGGCATCGCGCCCACACCGAAGAAGTTGTGCTACAGGCGAAGTCCTCCGATCAGTGGTCGTTCTACCAGGCGAAGAACATTCGACGTCATACAGACGAACTCTTCACCGACCTGACGTCGGTGGAGCCTACCACCGACGCCGCTGCCCTTGCCAAGTTGCGTGAGAAGTATTCGGGCGAGGCGACGCGCTACAAGGACGAACAAAAGGGAATCGAGGACAAAGCTCGTGAGATGGAAGCGGAGGTTGGCCACGAAAGGAACCGCGCCGATCGTTTTGACTTGGCCGAAGTTTTCCTCGAAGTGGGACTGGTGATCACATCGATCACGCTACTCTCCGGACGGAAGTTATTTTGGTACTTGGGAATCTTGCTTGGGATAGTAGGAATCGCGGTAGCAGCCACGGGATTTATCGTGCACTGAGCTCCCCGCGTCCCAGCGGCCCACTTACTCAATTCTTGCTCTCTTGCCCGGAGGCAACCGCCGACGCTTCAGCATTTCCCTTCGCCGTGACCGCAATGAATGAGCCGATCGCCAGGCCGACAATTTGGTGTGGCGTTTCGCATGAGACTCAGCTGAAGTCACCGACCTGTTACACGCCGCTGGATACGACCTTCAGCGAGCAGAAACCCGACCGCACCCTCCTATCGATCGAGCCTCGGTTCCACACCTTAGCATTAGCGGTTCCCACGCCTTCTTGCAGCTAGTTCAACGGTCGATCGGGTTTGTTGCTTCCGACAATGTTGTAGCCAGACCGTCAATTCCAATCGTTTCGGATGACGCTGGTTCAGACTCTGTCCAGTATCTGGGCGCGATAGAATGTGTAGTCGTAATCAGGTCTGCTATGAATTCTGCACGAATAAGAATCCCGCTTCTCGACTTAAGAGCCCAGTACCACAACATCAAACCAGAAATCGACCAAGCCATTGCAGGAGTGCTTGAGAGCAGCCAGTTTGTGCTCGGCGCTGAGGTTGCTGCCTTTGAAAACGAGTTCGCTGCGTATTGCGCGACTGAGGGATGCATCGCTCTGAATTCCGGCACGAGTGCGATTCATCTCGCCCTGCTCGCCGCGGGGGTTGGGAGGGACGATGAAGTCATCACGGTGCCATTTACCTTTGTCGCCAGCGTTGCCGCAGTGCTCTACACCGGGGCGCGGCCGGTCCTGGTCGATGTCGAGCCCCGCTCTTTCACGATGGACCCGGCTGCCCTCGAGGCGGCGATCACTCCGCGCACCAAAGCCATATTGCCCGTGCACCTCTACGGTCAATCGGCCGACATGGATCCGATCTTGGAAGTTGCGCGGCGGCACCGACTTGTCGTAATTGAAGACGCCGCGCAAGCCCACGGCGCCAAATATAAGGGTCTGCCTGCGGGCAGTATTGGGGATATGGCGTGCTTCAGTTTTTACCCCGGCAAGAATCTTGGCGCTTACGGTGAAGGTGGCGCGGTAACCACCAGCAATTCCAAACATGAACGCACAATTCGAATGTTGCGCGACTGGGGTCAGGACAGAAAGTATCATCACGCACTGCGCGGATTTAACTACCGCATGGAAGGCCTCCAAGGGGCGATTCTGCGGGTCAAACTCCGCCATTTAGAGGCGTGGACGAACGCGCGGCGCGCCGTCACGGCTCAGTACAACGAACTTCTCCGAGACGCCGAAGTTACCACGCCACAAGAGATGCCTTGGGCTCGCCACGTGTATCACGCCTATACGGTGCGCAGCCGGGACCGCGACGCCTTGCAAGCAGCCCTCCAGGCGGAGGGCATTCAGACCGGCATCCATTATCCGCTGCCCGTGCACTTGCAGCCCGCCTATGCCGATCTTGGCTACGGGCGCGGAGATTTTCCGCAAGCAGAGGAGGCCGCCGCGCAAGTGCTTTCGCTCCCCATTTATCCCGAACTCCCCTCCGAGTCCGTCCAGGAAGTTGCCGTGGCGGTCAAGAAGTTCTCGTCGCGCAGAGTCCATGCTCCAGTTTGAAACGCGAATTTCCGCGAAAACCAGGATTATCGGCCTGGCGCCACGCGACCCACATTTTGGCGGACGATATGGGGCCGCCAAAAAACGGCGAGCCGCGCATGAGCGAGTGTTAGCGCTGGCGCCGGTCCACGAAAATAAATGCCATCGTCCAACAAAGCACACATAGGCAATAGCCGGGAGCAAACATCCAATCTTCCAATCCCACGTGAACCAAACCGGCGACCATTCACATGGCCAAAGGAACGGCGGCCTGGGCTGGATTCCTCGCTCCAGAAACTCTACGTCCCTCTCGCTGCGGAATTCTTGCCGCAACCTCGAACTGAGCAAGACCGTCGCTCGCAGATCCGTCCTGGCTGCGATTTGCGGAACTATATTTCGAATAATTTCGAATATAGGTAAGTCTGCACCCGCGGATGCGGCGAGAGAATTGATGAGAAGATGCACAATCGACTCGAGATCATTGTTGGGTGCAGAGCCGCTTATGCCGCTTTTCGCTTCTTTCCAAGCAGCTTCTTCAACACGCGTATCCCTTTGTCGATGTGCTTCTCCTCCATCAGGAACGGCGGCAGGAATCGTAGGACCGTATCTTGCGTGCTATTAAACAGGACTCCTTCGGCCAGTGCCGCATCTACGATCGGACGCGCCGGAATCTCAAGCTGAATTCCCTGGATAAAGCCTCGTCCGCGCACTCCGGTCGCTGCGGCACGCTTCTCTACCAGTTGCTTCAGTTGCTGCTGCAAATAGTCACCCACTTTGTTGACATTCTCCAGGAGTTTCTCATCCTCCACGATCGCCAAAAACTCCAGCGCGACACGGCATGCCAGCGGGCCTCCGCCGAATGTCGACCCGTGGGAATGAACAGGTAAACAGCGCGCCGCTTCTTCGGTGAA
>CAZILJ010000833.1:0-6039 GCA_964539915.1 uncultured Acidobacteriaceae bacterium
TCAGTTTCATCAGCGGCAAGAAAATGCGCTCGACGGCCTTGCCCATGTAGGCATCTTCCTGCGGAGGCTTGCCCACAATCGTCGTCGCGTAGATCGGATCTTTGCGGTGGGTGACGCAGGTGACATGAAAAACGGGATAGAGATCTTCGAGCGAGTAGAACCCGGTGTGATCGCCGAAGGGGCCTTCGGTGCGAAGTTCGTCGAGATTCACGTAGCCCTCGAGCACAATCTCGCTGGAGGCGGGTACTTCGAGGTCGACGGTTTCGCATTTCACCAGATCGACGGGAGCGCCGCGCAGGAATCCGGCGATCAGGTATTCCTCGATCTCGGGCGGCGCGGGGACGATGGCCGAGAAGGTCACGGCTGGTTCGGTGCCGATGGCTACCGCAACCTCCATCTTCCCTGAAGGACGTTCCCCTTCGGCAACAACGCTTCCGCCGGAACTGCGTGCCATGATGTCCACCGCGGCAGCCTTGCCCTGAACGCCCGCTCGCATGTGCTCGCGCGCGTGTTCCGCAGCCACTTTCTGGCGCTGCCAGTGCATGCCCGTTGTGCGTTCGTCGTAGACTTGCATCCGATACATGCCGAGATTGCGCTTCCCAGATCTGGGATCGCGCGTCGTGACGCAAGGAAGAGTGATGAAACGGCCGGCATCCTTTGGCCAGCATTGCAACACAGGGAAGTCGAGCAAAGAGAAATGGTCGCGCTGGATGACCTCTTTGCATGCCCCTGTGGGCACCGTGCGCGGGAAAAACTTGCCGGCTTCGGTGAGCAGGGGAAGCATCTTCAGCTTATCGAGGAAGCCCTGCGGCGACTTTACGTCCATGAACATGCGGATGCGAGCGGCGACTTCATCGAAAGAATTGACGCCGAGAGCAAGCTTCATCCGCGCTTCGGAGCCAAACTGATTGATAAGAACTTGCGAACCGGCGTGCCCCTTGAGGTTTTGGAAGAGAAGGGCCGCTCCGCCTTGCGAGCCTTTGGCATCGCGACTCTTGGAGACGCGATCGGTGATTTCGGCTATCTCAAGAATGGGATCAACTTCGGTCTGGATTCGCCTCAGTTGGCCGGCGCGCTCGAGTGCGGCGATCCACTGGCGGAGGTCGTCGAAGGGCAAAGGAATCCTCTCTGTGACCGAAGATTATAAGGGATTCAGAACTAGTCCCGTGGGACGCTTGCTCTCAACCAAACGAGGAAAGCAGGTTCCTCGACTTCGCTGGGAATGACCGCGGTAATTAAGGGCCAAGCGAAGGGGAGAGCCTAGACTTAAGACTAGTTAGTTCTAGGCTTAGGCTAACGATATCGAAGGTCGGCACATCTGACGGAAACAAGGAGTGCGAATCCATGAAGGAGAAGACTTGCGTTCTGATTCCCGCAGCCCTTCTGATCTGTGCTGTCCTGGTGCCGGCTCAATGGCTTGCGGGTCAAGCCGCTGGCGGCGATGACAACCCCGATGCCAGGCCGCCCGTGACCAAGGCCGAGGTGCGGATTGTGCAGCGTGCGCGGGAAATCCTCAACTCCCCATCGGGGTGGAACCGCGCCGATACGCGGGTCTGCCCGGCGGATGCTAAGACCTTCAGCCTGTATTGTGCGTTGGAAAAGGCCACTGATGAAGTCAGTGGCAAATTCGAACACCGCGGCGCGGCGATCGAGGAGGCACGGTTCGTGATCGATGAGATCGCCCCTAACCGGAAGAACTACAAGCACCGCCTGAAGGACTATAACAACGACCCCACGACCACGTTCGCCGACATCCAAAAGTTCTTCCGGCTATTCGAAGACCGCATCACCAGGCGGCTCAGAGAAGAATTCCAGGGCCATAGTCAGTGAGCCGTAAAGCGGCCCTACCCTCGATTGGGTGTGCGAATAATATCCAGACCTGCACTACAGGCTGCTAGACAACCACGACTAGATCACTTCCGCTGTTCGAGCTTCACGCTGGCTGTGACGGGCTGGCCGTCGCGCATTACTTTTACGTCGACGACATCCCCGACCTTGCTGCGGCGGAGGGCGTCGGTAAAGTCGTACAGATTCTTGATCGGCTTGTTGCCGAATTGCACCAGGATGTCTCCCGCTTTGAGTCCTGCCTTGGCTGCGGGCGAGTTCGGTTTCACGTCGGAGAACTTCACGCCGTTTTCGGTCTGACCGAAGTCGGGAATCGAGCCGAAGTATGGACCGTAGCCGCCACCTCCGCCACCGGTGGGCGGCTTGTCTTCGGCGACGACCTGAAATGCGGGAGCGTCTGTCGCGTCCGCCAGTTGGACTGCAACGTTTCCAACCATGTCGAGCAAGCGCGCTGCCGAAGGTGCGTTGATCTTGTCCCAGGTGTCAGACGGTTTGTGGTAATCGGAATGAAGACCCGAGAAGAAGAACAGAACCGGAATTTTCTTCGTCACGAACGAGGTGTGGTCGCTCGAGGAATAACCACCGGCGGAATATTCGATCTTGAAAGACGCATCCTTCTGGGCCTGTTCGAGCACCGACTTGAAGCTCGAGCCGGTTCCGACCCCACCGATGTAGACCTTGTCATCTTTGATGCGGCCAATCATGTCCATGTTGATCATGGCCACGGCTTTTGCGAGCGGGCGGGTCGGATCCTTAACCCACGCGGCCGAGCCCAGCAGCCCAAGCTCTTCGCCCGCAAAATTCATAAAGAGGATGCTGCGCTTCAGTTGGCCACCTCGCCGAGCAAGCAGGCGCGCAAGTTCGAGGACGCCCGCCGTGCCACTCGCATTGTCGTCGGCGCCGGGATGGACCTGACCAATCTGCGATGGCGCCAGCGAATCGAAGTTGCCGCGACCGAGGTGATCGTAATGAGCACCGATCATGACGTATTCGTCGGTCTGCCCGGGCAGCCAGGCAAGAACGTTGTTGACCGTGGCGCGCGTGGTTTCGATGTCGATATGCAACCACAAATGAAGTGTGTCAGGAAAAGCAAACGACGCCGGTTTGGAGGTTGAGTTGATCTGTCCTTGGACTTCCTGCAACGATTTTCCGGTAGACTGAAACCACGATTCGGCTACCGAGTTCTTTACCTGCGCCATCACAATGCCAACACTTTCCGGCCCGCTCACGCTGCCGAATCGCGACAGTAGATCTTCATCGCCGTCGCCGAGTTTGCCGTTGAGAACGACGACGGCTTTCGCTCCGTGATTGCGGGCGTTGATCGCTTTGGTGATGAGCTGAGAGTGCTGCGTGAGTCCATGGTTGCCGCTCTTTTCCGCAAAGCCCGACGGCTCGTAGCGGAGAACGACCACGATCTTGTCTTTGACGTCGAGGTCCGCGTAGTCGTCGTAATGAAACTCGTCTGCGGTGGCGCCATAGCCTGCGAAAATCAGCGGCGCCCCGACTTCGCCGGATGCAGAAAAGCTGTAAGGAACGAAGTCTTGATCGATTTTGATTTGCTTTTTGGATCCCGCTGTTTGGACGATGAAGTGGTTGTCCGACTTGAGCCGTGCACCAGTCACGACCTTGAAAGGTTGCGCGTAGCCATTCACGCCAGCGGGTCGAAGGCCGAGTCCCTTGTAGCGCTGCTCAATTAAATGCTCGGAACGCGTCAGGCCTTTGGTGCCGGCACCGCGGCCTTCCATTTCCGGAGAGGCGAGGGACTTAATGTCGTTGAGATATCGTGCCGGGTCCGCCTGCTGCGCCGGAGTCGAAGCAGCCAGAAATACGACAAGGGCGAGTATAAGGAGCGGGCAATAAGGCCATAGCCGATTCTTCATGATGATCATCTTGTCAAGCGAGAATCGTAGGGGGCGAGGGGGCGGGTGTCAACGCCGCGTCAAGTGCGAAGCGTCTCAGGATGAGGCAACTGATTGAAGGATCGTCTCCTCGACAGGTTTCCAGGCTTGAGTCCGCGGATCGATTAGGTCGAAGTGACCGGCACCGGGAATGTCGAGCAAGTGGGCGTCCTCTTTTTCTTTGCCAGCGCGGGTCTGCTTGGCTGTGACGTAGTCCCGGCTAAAAATCGGTGGAACCACATCGTCACTGGAACCGTGAATCAGCCACTGGCGGGCTGGGATGGAGAGCTCCATGGGATCGGCTTCGCGGTAGTGGTCCGGGACCTCGATTGGCGTACCGCGTAAGAATTCGACGACCGCATCATTACTCAGGTGAAGCTGATAGGCGCGTTCGAGGTCGACAACCCCAGCCAGCGAGACGACGTGAGTAACGCTGGGCTCGTGCGCAGCCAGGCACAGCGCCAGTTGGCCTCCAGCGGAATGACCGATCACCACGATCCGCTTCGGATCCAGGTTGTGCGATGGAGCGTTTTGCACCAGGAAATGAAAGGCGGAGCGGATATCTGCGAACGTGCCGGGCCAGGCCCCGCCATCGTTGCCGACGCGGCGGTATTCCAGGTTGGCGGTTGCTAATCCTCTAGCGGTGAGAGCCGCGCACAGGTGCGCTGCGTGATCGAGATTGTATTTCGCGCGCCAATAACCACCGTGGATATTGATCACAAGCGCATCTGGTTTATTTTTCTGTTTTGAGGCAGGGAAACGCAGATCCAAAAATTGGTTTCGGTCCGAGCCATAGGAAAGGCGGGCATCGGCCGGAGGAGGTCGCAGCGTGAGGACGTCGTCAGACATGCAGATCGGAAATAGAACTCTTGATTCTAGTCGGGAGGCCGTGCGCGGGGTCAGTTTTATGTCCGAATGGCCAGAACGCGGGCGCGGGCGACCGGGCCCCACCTCTATTCGTAACGCAGAGCCTCGATTGGATCCAGATTGGCGGCGCGGAGGGCAGGGACCATTCCGCTGATCACGCCGACGACCGCGAGGATCGACGTTGCGACCACCAGAATCATCGGCGACACAATGAGACGGATGTCCGCGGCCTCGGCATGTTTGGCCATCGCACTGTAAAAAGTAATGCGTCCTGCCAGGATCGACACGGCATACGAGAGCGCAATTCCAAAAAAACCACCTGCAGCGGTGATGACCATGGCCTCGGCAAGGAACTGGAAGAGAATGTGATGACGTCGCGCCCCCAGAGCTTTTTCCACGCCGATTTCACGAGTCCGTTGAGTAACCGAGACCAGCATGATGTTCATCAGGCCGACTCCGCCGATGCCCAAAGTGACTGTTCCGATGAAGGCCAACAGAACCTTCAGCGCCACCGTGATGATGCCGAATTGCGAGAGCTGCTTCTGTGCATCGAAGACGAAAATAGCGCGCTGATCTTCGGCCTTGAAGTTGTGCGCCGCAGCCAGGGTTTCCCGAATCGTCTTGTCCATCTTGTCGTGGTCAAGTCCCACCGAGTCGAGCCACATTCCGTCAAGATAATGATTGTCCTTGAGCACGTCCATGGAGTTGTAAGGGATGTAGATGACCCTGTTGTTGTCGTTGTCACCTTCCTGCATGCGAGGCGCTCCCACTCCGATCACTTCAAACGTCACGCCATCGATTCGGATGGACTCGCCGATTGCCGGCATGCCTGAGAAGAGCTTGTCTCGCGCCTCCGAGGCAATGACCGCATAGAGTCCGTGCTGCATATTATCGGCATCGTTCAGGAAACGTCCCTGATCGATGTCGAGATTCCATATCGCCTGAATCGAAGGGTCGAGACCCATGACCGGAAATGTAAAGGAGCGGTTGTTGTTCTGGACCGTGGACTGTTTGTCGGACTCGCGCACGATATGACGACAGAGAGGAACGTTGTTACGCAGAAGTTCAATGTCGTCGTTCGTGAAGCGAACCTGGACGCCCGCCTTGTTGCCTCCCGCCTGCTGCGAGGTGCGTCCGGGAAAAACTCCCACGGCCGTCGCGCCAAAACTTTCAAAAATGGTTTCGATGGCTTTTCCAAAGCCGTTGCCGTAGGAGAGGAGCAGGACCACGGTGGCGATCCCCCACGCCATGCCCGCCATAGTGAGCAGGGTACGGCGTAAGTCGTGCCGCATGGCCGAGTACGCTTGCTGTAAGAGATCGCGGTGCATGCTTATTCCTTGCGGAGGGCCTCCACGGGTTCGAGCATCGCCGCGCGCCGCGCGGGATACAGGCCTGCGGCGACGCCGGCGACGCCGAGAGAAATCACCGC
>CAZILJ010000834.1:0-3793 GCA_964539915.1 uncultured Acidobacteriaceae bacterium
AAATCATCGGCGAAGCGTCCCGTCGCGAACATCATCCCGACAACGCATCCGCATGCTGGATGGGTGGACTGACGGTTGCGCGGATGTCCGGGCACGCCGAAGCCCAAGTGGTTTGCGTCCGGCCGAAAGGGAACTGGCCGCTGTTGCTCGCCGTACCCGACGACAGCCTATCGACCGAACAGGCCCGCCGTGTCCTGCCCCAGCAGTATTCGCGCGCCGACCTGGTTACGAATGTCCAGAACTCCATGCTCCTGCTGGCGGCATTCATCCAGGGACGCCCCGACGTGCTCTCCTCGGCTCTGGAAGACCGCATTCACCAACCCTATCGCGCACCTCTGTGCCCGCTGCTGGGTTGTTTGCAAGAGCTAAAAGGAACGGAGGGGATTCTCGGGGCAGCCTTGAGCGGCGCCGGTCCTTCGGTGTTGATCTTCCTCGATCCCCGCGCTTCTCTACAAAAAACCCGCAGAAACGTCATCGACCACCTTGCGCGACGCCGGCTGGCCGCGGAATTGATTCCTACCTCCATCAACCTCCGTGGTGCGCATTCTTCACTCTCGAAATCGTGATTGGTACAGAAAACACTGTATTCACTAAGGCTTTCGCACGCCTTAAATTAGGATTCCCCGCTTGCGAAACTAATCTGACATCAACGTGTTTTTAGGATTGGCAGAATCGGCGAATGTACCCTGTATAGCACGGGGATTTTGCCAACTGCGCAGGCAGCGGGTCTCTGGCCAAGATATGCTGAAAATGAAGTTACAAACGCGTCAAGTTTCTCCGGGACATAGGCGGTTCTCGAGGAACGAGCAAGTCCGCAAAGAGATACAGAGCTTTCTCAGAGCTCTTCAATCCTACCCGGAGCGTTTCGCCCGCGATCCGAAAATTAGTTTTGAAGAGCACCACGTCCGACTCGTACGCGCCGCCCGCGCGCAGTCTCGTCCTCCCGTGTAGTTTCGTCTCAGTGACTAACGGCTGGCTGGCGGCACAATCCCGTTCATCCGCAGATATACGACCATTTGCCCGTAGTGGTCGAAACCATGCGATGAAACGCTCGTGGCCAGCCCTAAGCGCGACACCGCCCCTTCGCCAAACGGGCTCTTCACGGTTCCCACAAGATTCTTCTCGTTAATGGTCTTGATCGCCTTGTGCACGTACTCGAAGGACTCTTTCAGGAACTTGAGAATGTCAGCCTTGCTGGTGATCGACGCGGGCCCGGATTCGTCGCCGATGTCGACCGGGGGCTTCTGTTCGAGGAGCGCAGCGGCCAGTTCGTAGTTCACCGCTGCTACATGTTTGATCTGCTGGGCATAGCTGCGAACGCCCTTGAACTCACCGTTGCTGGGAGCGAAGTCGAATTTATCCTCCGGCATAGCTTCAGCCGCCGGAACGAACTCGTATTCAAGATTAAGGACGGTACGATCCAATATTTCGGTGACGGAGCGATGTTCCTCTTTGGGCTTCGCGGCCTGCGCCGCCGACGCAATCGTGAGCACCAGCAAACCGCACGCGATAATTCCTATTCTCGTTCTCATGATCCCCCCTGGTTTCCTAATCCCTGCAAAGCCGCAGCCATCTTACTGCACTGCGCCTAAAGCACAAAAATTACCCAATCCTTTTTCCTCTGTGTCCGCTGTGGTCAAGCTCTTACTCTTTCCCCAAACGGCCACTCTCGATCTTTCCAGGCCCGGATCATGTAAATGATGACGCCCGTCAATAAGATGACCGCCGCATACCGGACCTCTTTCTGCCAGTTCACGCGATTAAACAAGATGAACAGAAACCCGGCGCTCGCCAGCAGCGCCGGCAGCGGATAGAGCCACATGCGAAACGGCCGCGGCAGTTCCGGTTGCCGGATCCTCAACACGATCGATCCGACCGCTTGCACCAGAAACTGCAGGATCAGGCGAATCACGACCAGAGCTGCGATCGCATCTTTCAATCGCAGAAAACAGAATGCCGCTGCCACCACGCCAAGCGCCAACAGGGAAACATAAGGAAACCGGTACACGGGATGCACCTTGGCAAATGCACGAAAATAGTTGCCATCTTTTGCCGCGGCGTAAGGGACGCGCGAATATCCCAGCATCAATGAAAAGACCGATGCAAAAGCTGTCACGATCACCAGTCCCGTCACCAGCCGAGCCGCCCACGCCCCATAGATCCTCTGCATGAACAAAGACACAACATACAGACCACTGTTGTTCTGTCCCGCCTGTAGCATCTCCCGCCAAGGGACCACGGCCATGATGCACAGGTTCATCATTAGATATAGACAAGCGACAATCAGAATGGAAAGCAGCAGAGCACGCGGAATATTCTTTCCCGGGTCCCTGATCTCGTCCCCAAGAAAGCAGACGTTGTAGTAGCCCCAGTAGTCGTAAGTGGCGACGAGCATCGCTCCGCCCAGCCCGGTCAGAAATTTGTGGGAAAGGGTGAACGCCCCCGGCGGGAAGTCAAACGCCCGAGCGGCATTGAAGTGCGTGAGCCCGGCAATGATGATCCAGCCAATCGTTCCCATCACGCCGAACCACAGCACCTTCGTAAGACGTCCGATCGCAGTAATACGCCGGTATAGCAGCCACATCGTGAAGAAGCAAATCAACACCGCCACCCCCGTTCCCGGCGTGAAGATCCAACTCGCCTGCAGCGTTCCCACCCATGGAATGTGCAGTGCGGCCTCATGGTGCGCGTACACGGTTTCTAATTCTGGCCAGTAGTACGCCGAATAGCCCACCAGACCGATGCATCCCGTGGCAATCGAAAGCGGGGCGCTGAACGAGACTTGCCAGATGAACAGAAACGAAATCAGCCGTCCCCACCCCTGAGGACCATACATTTCGCGCAAGTAGCGATACGATCCGCCTGAGGCCGGCAGCGCGGCGCCCAATTCCGCCGACACCAAGCCATCACACACAGCCAGCAGCGCTCCTAAAATCCATCCCAGCAAGGCTTGAGGGCCGCCCATCGCGCTCAGCACCAGCGGCATCGTGATGAACGGTCCCACGCCGATCATGTCGATCATGTTGAGCGCGGTGGCGGTTCCGAGGCCCATCCCTCGGATAAGGCCAGGCGAACTCGAGGCGCTCTGCTCGGGAGATGACATGATAGAGGGGGCTCGGCACTGCTACGGAAGCAGCAGGATCCTCCCGCTGACCTGGCGTTGTGCAAAGGCCGCATGCGCCCGGGCTGCCTCGGCCCATGGATACGTCCGGTCAATCTTGATGGAAAGCTTTCCTTGTCTCATCCATTCCACGAATAGCTCAAGGTAATGAGGATACTCCTTGAGGTAAGGCAGCCGGTTGGTGCGGGTGAGAAACAGAGATCCCTTCTCCTCGAGGGTCATCAGGTCGAACGGCGGAACGTATCCGCCGGATTGCCCATAGATCAGGAGATAGCCGCCCGGTGCGAGGCTGTCGAGGTTCGCCGCGAACCTATCTTTCCCAACGCCGTCGTAGACAACGCTTACCCCTCGGCCTTCGGTGATTCGCCTTGCTTCCTTCGCAACGTCGGACCGCGTGGAAATGATGACCGCCTCTGAGCCCGCAGCTTTCACGAATACAGCTTTCTCCGCGTTTGAGGTAACTCCAATCACCAGTCCCCCGCGAACCTTTGCCATCTGACAGAGCAAAAGCCCCAGGCCGCCGGCCGCCGCCTGGATCAGGCACCACTCGCCCGCTTTGATCGGATCAGCAAAATGTGTGAACGCGTACGCCAGGAAGCCCTGGTTCATGCCAGCTGCCGCCTGCTAAAAACTGATTCCAGCCGGGATGCGAATCAATCGGGCCCCCGGGAC
>CAZILJ010000835.1:0-5136 GCA_964539915.1 uncultured Acidobacteriaceae bacterium
TCTTCAACTTGAGCGGCAGTCCTCTTTCTTTCAACAGCTTGATCCCGTGCAGGCAGCGGTCATACGATCCCGGAATCGCCGTCAGCGCCTCATAGGTTTCCCGCGTGCGCCCATACAACGTGACCTCAATCGCAAACGGCGGCCACTCCACCAGATAATCCGCAATTTGCTCAGTGACGATCGTGCCGTTGGTGAACAGCGTGATCAGAAATCCTTTTTTCTTGGCGTAGGTGTAAATTTCCAGGAAGTCTTTGCGCGCGAAGATTTCGCCGCCCGTGTAAAGCAGCCAGAAGCAGCCCATCTCGACCAACTCGTCCAGCATGCGGAAGTGCTCTTCCTTGCTCAATTCCCGCCGCTTGGCCTCCACGTCACCCATCGGCAGGTTGTTGTAGCAGTGCAGGCACTCCAGAGGACAGCGTCGAGTCACTTCAATGGAAACCTGCAGAGGCACGCGTTCACCCGCCTGGCGCTGGTGCAGATCCGCGCTGAATGCGCCGTAGGTTAGCTGCTCCAAATCCCCCTCCACCTAGAAGCACCGGATGCGTTCTTGCGCTGCTCTGCTGTCGATTTGGCGGCCCAGCTCTTGCCTGTCAATCAGCTGCCATTGCCATCGATTCACGAACCTCGATCAGCCCCGCCGCCTTCATCTCACTCACAAAATCCGTTACATCACGCGTGACCTGTCCGGTTTCGACTTCATATTCCTGAGAAACCGCCGTAGCCAATTCCGAAATTGATCTTGGGGACCCCAGCAATTTCCAGATCAGCGAACCCGTGCCGTTAAAACTGTAGATCGATGCCAGATCGCCAACGCGTCCGCGCACGGGCACGATGAGCGTTTCCCCCGCGACCACTCGCGCTACAACACTCTGCGAACGAACCAAGAATTCTTTCTTCGACATGGTGTAGAGTTGCCTCGCTGTTCGGGTTTCGTAACAAACGCTGTACTCGAAACCCAATCGGGTTTCGTCCCAATCTGAGACTACGGTAAACTCCCCCCTCCATGGCAATCGGAGTTATCGGTAGGTACTGGGTTGGTTATCACCCCCAATGGTTCCCAACTACACAGAAAAACATGGCTTATGAGGACAACTGTGATTCGTTCCCGGGTCTGGGCATGGCCAACGTTCGAGGTAACGGACGCGATTCGGGTGATCGCGGGTTCCAGTTTTGAAGTGGACAAACGAAACAAAACGTCATAAAAAGAAAAGCGGCGCACGTCCGCAGGAACTATAGCCAAAATCCGATTTTTTTACTTCGTCGTGTAAACTACGGTTCGTCTTGAGACATTCTCTTGCTTAACGAAGAACGACGCCGTGCCATCCTCGCTCTGTTGACCCATCAAGGACGCGTCTTAGTCACTGATCTTGCCCGGCAATTCGAAACCTCGCAGGTTACGATTCGCAAGGACCTTGAGATTCTGCACGCCCAAGGTCTCGTTCACCGGACGCACGGAGGAGCACTGCCATCACGCGAAGGCGCCCTCGAAGATCCGACGCTGCGCGAAAAAGAAAAACTTCACTTTCAGGAAAAACTGCGTATCGCGGAGAGTGCTGTCGAAAAAGTACAGGAGGGCCAGGTATTGATTCTCGACTCGGGCACAACGACCACGGCCATCGCCCGCGCTCTGCGCAACTTTCAGAACCTCACAATCATTACCAACGCGGTCAATATTGCCGCCGAGCTGGCGGGAACCGCGCTCGAAGTCATCCTGACCGGCGGTACGCTACGCAAGAATTCTTTTTCCCTGGTTGGCCCGCTTGCCGAGGAAACGCTTCGCCGCCTTAGCGCCGACGTGCTGTTCCTGGGTGTCGATGGATTCGATGTTCACTACGGATTGAGCACGCCCAACCTCCTGGAAGCGAAAGTCAACCGCGTGATGGTCGAGATGGCAAAGAAAACCGTGGCCGTTTGTGACTCCAGCAAGTTCGGGCGCCGAAGCCTGTCGTTGATCATTCCGCCGTCCGAGCTGCAAGAAGTCATCACCGACAGCGCGGTCGCAAAATCCGATGTGCGCAGCCTGAAGCAAGCTGGAGTTGTGGTCACCTTGGTCTGACACATTCCAATGCCCCGTTTCGATATCACGATGGCCGGCGAACTGAATCTCGATCTCATCCTCTACGGCCTGCCTGAACAACTCTCGCCGGAGCGAGAATTGCTCGCCGACGGAATGATGCTCACGCTCGGATCCTCGTCCGCGATCGTGGCTCACAACCTGGCCACACTCGGCAGCCGTGTCGGATTTCAGTCCCGCATCGGGGACGACTCGCTCGGACAGATCGCACTCGATCGCCTGCGGCAAAGCGGCGTCGACGTATCGCGAGTCCATTCTGTTCCTGGCACGATCACGACGGGCCTCACCGTAATTCTGCAGCACGGAGCGTGGCGCAATATTCTGACTTATGCGGGAACGATTGCGGAAACTTCCTGGCAAGACCTGGACCTCGATGCCCTCGCCGATTCGCGGCACTTCCACTTGTCGTCTTATTATTTGCAGCGAGGATTGCGGCCGCGAGTCGGCGAATTATTTCGCTGGCTCAAATCGAAGGGGCTCACGATCTCTCTCGACACCAATGATGATCCCGAAGATCGGTGGGAAGGTGGCCTGCTCGAAGTCCTGCGCTACGTAGATGTCTTCTTACCGAACGAACGCGAAGCTGCGAAGGTAGCGGGTACGGAGGATCCGGAAGCCGCGATCCAAAAACTGTCCCATCTTGTCCCGCTGGTCGTGGTGAAGCGTGGCCCCAAAGGGTCGTTGGCGCAGCGCGGCACCGAGCGCTTCACCAGTGCCTCGCAAGAAGTCGTACCCGTCGACACGGTGGGCGCCGGCGATAGCTTCGACGCCGGCTTCCTGCACCAGTATGTGCGAGGAGCGGACCTGCCCACCTGTCTCGCCAGCGGCAACCGAGCCGGCGCACTTTCGACTACGCGCCCCGGAGGCACCGAAGCTTTCCGGGAGGTCGAACATCGCGAAAAATTCCTACAAGAGCGGACCACATCGTAAAACCTTCACTGCACTTCACGCCAGCCCCGAGATTTTCCCTACCGAATCTCGGCGAGCGAATGCTCGAGCGCCCCGCGCTTTGGGGCGGGCATGGCGCCCACCTCGCTCGCCACCCAAGCTCCCACCAGATTCGCCACTTCGTTCATTACACCCAAGGACGCGCCTTGCAGATACTCATGCACCAGCCCCGCGGTAAACGCATCTCCCGACCCCACCGTATCTGCCACTCGGACCGGAAATCCAGGATGCTCGCTCGACTCCGTCGCTCTCACCAGCAGGCTTCCCTGCCCGCCCCGGGTAATCGAGACCAGCTTCAAGTCATAAGTGCGGATCAGCCACTCAGCCGACGACAACTCGTCTTTGTGCGAGACCTTGTTCAGGCTCATGATCTTCGGCAGTTCCTCGTCGTTCAGCTTGACGATGTCCGCCAGCCTCATCGATTCCGTAAGCACTTCGGGCGAGTAATATGACTGCCGGAGATTAGCGTCGAAGATTTTCACGGTGCGGGGAGACATGGCTTGAAGAAAATGGCGGATGATGGAGCGGCTTACCTCTGACCGCTGTGCCAGCGATCCAAAACATACAGCATCCGCCTTTTCTGCCAGATGCTGCCAATCCTCGGTCCACTCCATGAAATCCCAGGCCACGGGATGCGCAATCTCAAATCGCGGAAGACCATTGCCATCGAGCTGCACTTTTACAGATCCTGTGGGACGCAGGCGGTCGGTCTGGACGTGATCGATGTTGAGCCCCAGTTCCTGCATGCGGCGCAGCGCTTCCAGTCCAAGTGAATCCTCGCCGACCCGGCTGGCAACAATGCCCTGGTCTCCCATGAGAGTCGTGATGTAGGCAAAGTTCGCCGGGGCACCGCCGAGACAGGTCCGCCCCGGCAAATGGTCCCAGAGCACTTCACCCAGCCCTACGACTTTCTTTTTCATAGTCGACTCGCCGGATCGGCTACAGCTCCTGGAGTTCAGCGCAACTCGCAGGTCGTCTAAGACTCGTTTTCGAGCGCATCGTCAGTTGCCGCAGCTGGCCGGGGAGCGGCTCAAAAACTGCAACAACTTTCTCGCCGAAGGCAGATCGGGATTAAACTCCAGCACACGAAGCGTGTAAGTACGAGCCTCGCTGAACTTTCCCGCGGCGCAATAAGCACGCGCGATGTTCAGGCCAATGCTGCTTCTGGCCGGCGTGCGCTGGAATGCATCCTGCCAGAGCTGCATCGCGCCCTGCAGATCTCCGGCTTGAGCTTCGATCACCCCGAGATTTGTGGCAGCATCCACCAGCGTCGAATCCTTGGCGAGCGCCTTCTGATAAAGCTCGCGGGAGTGCTCGGTCGATCCTCTGTGCTGTTCGGCATATGCCAGCGCAGAAAGCAACGCAGGATCGTCCGACGATTGCTTCAGCGCTTTGGAAAGCAGATCTCTCGCTTGTGGCTCGGCCACCGACATTCCGTTTTCCGCGACTGACGTCCAGGCAAGGGCAAGGTCCCGGGGATCGGGCTCAGTTTTGGCGTCAGGGAACGAAACCATGTGCGGCAAAGAAAAGGACGAGGCCCGGTCAGGATTCTGCAGCAGTTGCGGGGAGATTTGCTTCCGCCGCGGTATGCGATGGTCGGTGACTTCCGTATGCGCTACATCCGTGCTCGGTGATGCAGGCATGTGGCACGCGGTGCAATCCGGATGATCCGTATGGTGCTTGGCTCCGAAGACCTCGCCGTGGCAAGCGAGACACCTGCCCCGATAAAATGCGACTCGCTCTTCCGCCGAGGGCGACCGATGCGGATCGTGGCAGCTCGTACAAGACATGGCGTCGCCCGACTTCTTCTTGCACTGGCTCTGCGCAAAGGCCTCTACCTGGCTGACGGCGCCAAGTCCCGAACCCGTAGCGTCGACCAGGAGGAAGTACCGAACGTAGTCGGAGAGCGCGTCGCCGGGCTGAAATTCGTAAGCGTGACGTCCTGGGCGTTCGACGGCCGCCTTGCCTTCCAAATGGCACTGCATACAGATGTCATCGCGCCGCTGCGGCGTCAGCTTGGCAGGATTGACGATCGCACCGCCATTGACGTGCGCACGAGCGGAACCATGGCAGCGCTCGCAAGCCACGCCATCGTGAGTGAACGGAGGCTCGGG
>CAZILJ010000836.1:0-4712 GCA_964539915.1 uncultured Acidobacteriaceae bacterium
TGTGGCACGGGGCAAACTGGACCTTCGTGGTTTGGGGTGGGCTCCATGGAGGCGGCCTGGCCGTTGAACGAAAACTCACCCGTGGGGCAACTCCAGCCCGCAAGCGACTTCCGAAATGGGCCAGTCGAATTCTTATCTTCCATTTTGTGTGTTTGAGTTGGATATTCTTCCGTGCACAATCGTTACCAGCCGCCTGGGAGATGCTCAAAGGTTTGGGGAGTTGGAGTTGGAGGCCAGAGTTTCCAGCGGCATTTTTGTTTCTTGCAATGTTCTCGATTCCACTGCTGCTCGTTGATCTTTACCTGGAGTGGACTGGAGACGAGTACTGCTTTGCATCTCGAGGGATGCAGCCTCGAGTGGCTTTCGGACTTGCGTGTGCTCTAATCATGGCTTTGTTGGGAGCGAATCAGGCAAATGCCTTCATCTACTTCCAGTTCTAATCTTACCGACGGCGCGACTTCCCCGCCGGCCAAACCCGCAACCAGCGCGAGAAACGGCATCATCGCGCTGTTGACTGGGCTGGTCGCGATTCTGCTGGGATTGGAGATGGTTTCTCCGTCGATCCTGACTCATCTCAGCCGCATCGAGCGCCGAGTCGAGACCGAAACCCAGGCCGCACGCACTCTTCGCCCCTTCACTCCCGATGGCCGCCCCACCGTGCTTCTCGCCGGAAACTCTCTGCTGCTCGAAGGCGTGCAGTTGGAGGCTCTGGGCGACAACTTAGCCCCTCAGTACGCAGTCAGCGAGCTGGCCATCGAACAGACGCACTACCTGGACTGGTACTTCGGCCTCCGCCGGCTGCTGGAGCAGGGTTCTCGTCCGAGCGTGATCATTCTAGCTCTGGCGACCGACCAGGTGGCTTCCCGGTTTACGCTGGGGGAGTCTTTTGCGCATCGGCAAATGAGCGCCCGCGATTTTCCGCTGGTCGTCCGCGAAGCCAATCTCGACAAGACGACCGCCAGCACCTATCTGCTCGCTCATTGGAGCAATTGGTTGGCCGACAAAGGTTTCATTCGTCAGGACGTGCTGATTCTGCTTGTGCCAAATTTCCGTAATCTTGCCGGCCGCATTGCGGATCACGGCCCGCACGTCAACGATCCATCCGTCTTGCTGGGAATGGCACAGCAGAGGCTACCAGAACTGCGCGATCTTGCCGACACCTACGGGGTTAAGATCGTGCTGCTCGTACCACCCACCCTGCATCAGGACCATGCACAGGAAGTCCAGGAAATAGGGGACAGGGTTGGCGTTCCGGTATGGGTGCTCTCGCCGTCGGGTGAATTCCCGCGCGATTTCTTCCGCGATGGCTTCCACCTGAATGGTCACGGTTCGGAAATTTTCACAGCGCGCCTGGGTGACCAAATTCGGGCGAAGATCGGCGCCATTTCACCCGGACGATAGGGGCAGCTGGCAGTTCAGGAACTAAGACTAAACATTTTACGAGCTGAATTGTTTATCTTGCGAGGCATAGTTATGCAATGGAGCCTCTCCTTCCAGGCAGACCCGATGCCACAGCTCCAGGTTGAGCAGTCGCCAGATGCGATCGTAGTGGTCGCGGTAGCCGGCTCGATGTTCCCGGAAGAGCTTCTCCACCGCGGGCTTCCTAAAAAATCCACGGCTCATGCTGCGCGATTCGAGAAGCAGGTGCTCGATGCCGTCTAGCTGCGCGCCGGCCAGCCAGCCACTCCAAGGAGTTGGGAACCCCAACTTCGGACGATAAATAATCGACTGGGGAAGCAGGTCCTCCATTGCTTTTTTCAAAATACGCTTGCCGGCTGTGCCGCGTATCTGGATGCTCGCCGGAACACGCATCGCCCATTCCACCAGCACATGATCCAGAAATGGCACTCGGCTTTCGATCGAGGCTGCCATGCTCATGTTGTCCTGCTTCATCAACAGCTCAACCAGGTAGGTTTTGATGTCGGTGTACAGGAGTCGCTGCAGAAGCTCTCCAGAGGATTGTTTCCAGTATCGCAGGACATTGCTGTAGGCGGAGCCTGCCTCAATCTCATGGCTGAATTCCTCGGTTAGCAACTCTTTCTGATCCTTCTGGTTGAATGCGGAAAAGAAGTTGTCGAAGTAAGAAGAGACCCAGGATTCTCCGTCGAGGCCGAGGAAAGTGTGTGAGAGCTTGCGGCGGGCTGGGGCGTTGATCCAGGCTGAAGATGCGATCGAATCGCGAATAACACGGCGAAGCGTGCGCGGGACAAGTCCGCGATAGACGCGGTCGAAGGCCATGTTCTTCAAGGTAAATGCATAACGCGAATATCCGGCCAGGGTTTCATCGCTGCCTTCGCCGGTGAGCACCACTTTAACGCGCTCGCGGGCTAAGTCGGCGACGAAGAACAACGACACACTCGAGGGCCACACGATCGGCTCGTCCTCGTGCCAGATCAGTCTGGGAAGCGCCCCAAAAAAGTCCTGGCGACTCACGAAAACCTCATGATGGTTTGAGTTGAGGTGCTGCGCCACGGTTCTGGCGTAAGGCAGCTCGCTGTAGGCGTCTTCGGGATATCCAACGGAAAATGTCTCGATGGGCTCGCGCCGAATTTTGGTCATGAGCGCGGCCACGGCGCTGGAGTCGAGGCCCCCGCTCAGGAATACGCCGAGGGGAACGTCGCTCATCAGGTGGCTGCTGACCGCTCCTTCGAGCAACTCGCGATAGCTGTCGACGTAGTAGCTCTCATCGTGCTGTGCTTCGTCGCTCGTGAGCGGCAAATCCCAATATTGTTGGACTCGCAGTTCGTGCTGCTCGTTCAGTTCGAGCCAATGTCCAGGCAGGAGCTTAACTACGTCGTTGTAGAAGGTTTCCTCGGCCGAAAGGTACCCGAAGGCGAGAAACTCGGGAAGAGCAGAACGATTGAACTCAGGGCGCACTCCGGGATAAGCCCGCAGGGCCTTGATCTCAGAACCGAAGATGAAATTGTCGGGTGTGAGGCGATAGTATAGCGGTTTGATACCGAGCCGATCCCGAGCGATAAAAAGAGATTTTTGTTTGGCGTCCCAGATGGCGAAGGCAAACATGCCGCGCAGATGCTGGACACAGTCGTTGCCGTATTCCTCGTAGAGATGAACGATGGTTTCCGTGTCACTCTGCGTACGGTAGCGGTGGCCGCGAGTGATCAAATTTTCGCGCAGCGACCGGTGATTGTATATCTCCCCGTTGAAAACCACGGTGATCGAACCGTCTTCGTCGCTGATGGGCTGATGCCCGGTGGAAAGGTCGACGATGCTAAGGCGGCGCATGCCGAGGCCGATCCTGCCCTGCGTGAAGAAGCCGTCGTCATCCGGGCCGCGGTGGGCTATGACGTCGCACATGCGCCGCAGGACGCCGGAATCGACATGTGCCTTTTCGCCGAACTCAAATATTCCCGCGATCCCACACATTGCGTTATTGCACCCGATCCCAAAAAAGTTCAAAACTAAAGCACGGAATCAATAAACTCACAATCACTCACCACTGCCTCGTCGGCCGGCTCTGCTATTCGCCCTGGCCGATTCAACCACTCAAAGACCTCGCCATGTGTCGAATGTACGAAGCGCTTCCCGCGCCACTCCGCAAAAGTGCCTGACACCATAATAACGTGCTCCAACCGACCACTCTCCAGTTTGCAATAGAGCAGGGCGGCATCACTGGCCCAGAGGCCACATTCCCAAAGGCTATTTCCTGGCGCGAAAAAAAGGAACTCCTTGCTCTGCCGTATTTGGTAACGATAGCCACGCGCGCCGTGGAGGGACGGTTCGCCGATTGCGGCGAATGTACCGACGTCGTCCGTCCGAGTCGTTGGCAGGAGCAGGACTCCGCAGTTTGCTGGCAGCTTGACATCGCCGCTGATCCGTACGACGGGTGCGATCTGCTTTGCGCCGTAAGCTGGAGAGACCCAGTCTTCAGTGATTTCTGTTGTCCAGGTGGAATTGCGGTCAGTGAGCATGGCCATACCCGCCGGCCTAACATCTTTCCCGCTGCCCGGCAGCTGGGCAACAATATTTCCTTGTTTCTCCGTCACCATCACTTCAGGGGCAAAATGCCAGAAGGTCTCGAGAAGGTGCTTGCCTTTGCCTTCGGCCACATCCTGAACGAACCACAAGCCACCTTTCACATGAAATACTTGTCGGCGATGAAGCACCGAGTCGGGGAGCCGGGAATATCCGTCATGGCTGCCGACAAAAAAATCAAAGATCTCCCCGTCCAGCCATGTTTCGGCCCTTACGTTTGGAATCGAGTTCCAAGCAAAAGGGCCGCTCGGAATAGCTTGATCGAGGTTGTCCACCCTCAACGTGTTGTGGGCACCAGTACCGCGGAAACGGCTGCGCTCGTTGTCATCGCAAGTGTAGCAGTACGTCCCGGGATCAACCAGCATTCGCTGTCCGTCATGGGACAAGCGAATGCTGAGGGCATCGGCGTGACCGTGGCCTGAACGACCTGTGCCTTGCGGCCCGGCATCGATCATCATCCGTTGAGCACAAGGCTCGTGGTCATGGATGAGGTAGATGCCTCCCGATGTGAACGCCTGAGATGGGGCTGACTGCTGGGGGCTCGGCGCTCTTAGCTTCTGAATGGCCTTGTCGCCGAAGAGCCAGATCGCTTCCTCGGTCAGACTGGCGGCCGCATATTGTTCGCAATCGTAGGTGCTTGCGCCCAAGGCGAGCGGATCGGTCAAATGCTCGACGCGATTTCTCCTGGGATTAAAAAGTCTGCCTCCGTCATCGTC
>CAZILJ010000837.1:0-2627 GCA_964539915.1 uncultured Acidobacteriaceae bacterium
TCCTTCGCTACGCTCAGGATGACAGCTTGGAGAGAGTTCAAAATCTGCGGTCCTTTCATGGTCTCGCTTTTCTCGGCTCCAATCCGGCTTTTCCTTCGAGGCGGGCGATTTCGGCAAGCAAGGTTGCGGCTTCGTCTTGCAGGGAAGCTTTCAGCGCCTGGTAGTCGGAATCGGGCATTTTGCCTGCCTGGAATTCGAAGTTCAGGTCGCGGAGATTTTCGTAAACGGCGTCTTTGCGTTCGCGCAGGTAAGACGCGCGGGTCTTGTCGGGACCGACAAAGAAGGTCGCCGGATAGAAGATGTAGTAGAGCGCGGCGACGGTCACCAGAAGGCAACAGGCCAGTTCGATACTCATAAGTCGGTCTCCTTGCGGGCCTGATCGCGAAACTGTTCGAGTTCAATGCCGCGGACAGGGCGCAGGCCGTCCGCAATTGCTGGAGCGGGACGATTCTTCCAGGAGCGGATCACGAGGACCACGATACCGAGTCCTAGTGCCAGGGCGACGAAGGGCACGATCCACGCGGTGCGATCGAAACCACTCGTGGTCGGGGCGGCGAGGACAGTGGGTCCGTATTTCTGAACGAAGGACTGTTCGACCAGGCTGTCGCTGTCGCCGCGGCTGACAGCGGCCATCAGTTCGTTGCGCATGCCGTCGGAGTCGGGGCAGCCCACGTGATTGCATTCGAGAAGAATCTGGTTGCAGCCGCAGATGCACATCATCTGGTGGCCGAGTTCGTTGAAGCGGGTGGCGGGATCGCTGGCGCCGGTGAGGGCGAAGACAGCCAGACAAAGGAGTCCGCATTGCAGGAGGCGCGCGGTTTGAGTTGGTCTCGTCATCATTTTCATTCGCCGGTGTTGTCCCTACGGGGCTCGGTTCCTAATTCTTGAGTGTCCCGGCACTTCCATGCCGGGCTTTCACATTCCGTCCCTGCGGGACTATGCTGGCGCTTCAATCTCCCGTCGCTACCGGGGCTGGGTGCTCTACCAGCCTTGTCACGGGAACGCGGACTGGGGCTGGAGCGTTTGGAATCAGCGCCAGCACTGTGCCGCCAAGGATGATCCAGACACCCAGCCAGATCCACATCACGAGCGGGTTGAGGTGTGCTTTGAGAATCGGGCGGCCGCTGTCCTGATTCAAACCCTCATACACTAGATAGAGATCTTCACTCAGGGTCGAACGAATAAAAGGCATCGTCGACGTCTGGCGGCTCGCTTTATACATGCGACGCTCGGGCGTCAGGGTGTCGATCTGCTTGCCGCCTTTGTAGACGTCGAGCACGGCCCATTCGGCAGCATAGTTGGGAAGATCCTCATCCGTGTAGGAGCGGCAGACGAGCGTGTAGCTGCCGATCGTCATCTTGTCGCCGTAACCCATTTCCTGTTCTTTGTCCTGATTGAAGGCGGAGCCGGCGAATCCAATGATAACGACCACAACCCCGAAGTGGACGATATATCCGCCGTAACGGCGAGTATTGCGGTGCGTGAGTTGGACCATCGAGGAAAACATGCCTTGGCGGGTGTGTCCGGAGATGACCTTGCCGCCGCGGTAGTATTCGCTGGCGATTGTGAGCGTGACCAATACCGCGAGACCGATCGCCATCAGCGAATAGAAATAAGAAACGTCCTGCCAAGGACGCAAGCCGAAAGGCGATCCCCAGCTTGGAGGTGTGATCATCAGGAATGCCATCACCGCGACCGCGCCGATGGTGGGCCACATGAAATTCCGCTTGAGGCTGTCAAAGGAAGTCTTACGCCATGCCAGCAGCGGGCCGACGGCAGTGAGAATCAAGAGCAGCAGGGCGACGGGGATGGCGACGCGGTTGTAAAAGGGCGCGCCCACGGTGACCTTATTGCCTTGCGCGAGTTCGGAAATCTTCGGGAACCAGGTGCCCCAGAGTACGGTGAAGCAAAGGAGCACGAAGAGAAGATTGTTGAACAAGAAACTCGACTCGCGGGAGATCAGCGATTCAAGTTTATGCTCGCTCCGCAAATGCTCTTTGTTCTTGAAGAAGAAGAAAACGAAGACCGCGAAGCTGATGGAGAGGAACCACGCAAACCAGCTTCCGATCGACGATTGCGCGAAGGCGTGGACCGAGCTGATGATGCCGCTGCGGGTGAGGAACGTGCCCAGGATCGCCAGCCAGAAGGTAGCGAAGACGAGCCACATGTTCCAGACTTTCAGCATGCCGCGCTTTTCCTGCATCATGACGGAGTGCAGGAATGCGGTGCCGACGAGCCAAGGCATCAGCGAAGCGTTCTCGACCGGATCCCATCCCCAGTAGCCACCCCATCCGAGCACAGCGTAGGCCCAGTGGGCCCCGAGAAAGATTCCGCAAGTGAGAAATCCCCAGGTCACCATGGTCCAGCGGCGCGTGATATGGATCCATTTTTCGCCGGGATACTTCATGATCAGCGCGCCGAGGGCGAATGCGAACGGCACGGTAAATCCGACATAGCCCAGATAAAGCATGGGCGGATGGATAACCATCTCGGGATATTGCAGCAGAGGATTGAGACCACTCCCGTCGGCCCTGAGCGGACCCTCGAGCAGGCCGAAGGGATTCGCAGCGAAGTTGACGAGCGCGAGGAAGAAGATCTGCACTGCGGCGAGGACGACGGACGCATAG
>CAZILJ010000838.1:0-3126 GCA_964539915.1 uncultured Acidobacteriaceae bacterium
GAAAGCCGTCAACTTGGACGCAGTGGCCTCAAAGTTTCAGCCCTCGGCCTGGGCTGCATGGGGATGTCGGAGTTTTATGGAGGACGCGACGATGACGAATCGATCGCCACAATTCACCGCGCGCTGGAACTCGGAATCACGTTTCTCGATACCGCGGATGTCTACGGCCCGTATAAGAACGAAGAGCTTGTCGGTCGGTCCATCAAGGGCAAGCGCGACCAGATCGTGCTGGCCACGAAGTTTGGAATCGTCCGCGACCCGAGCAACCCGAACGTGCGCGGCGTGAGCGGCAAGGCCGATTATGTTCAGCGCTCCTGCGAGGCCAGCTTGCGGCGGCTCGGGGTGGAGACGATTGATCTTTATTATCAGCACCGCGTCGATCCCAATACACCGATTGAAGAGACCGTCGGAGCCATGGCCGAGCTGGTGAAGCAGGGCAAAGTGCGCTATCTCGGGCTCTCCGAGGCGTCGCCACAAACCCTTCGACGCGCGGTGAAAGTGCATGCCATCGCCGCGTTGCAAACAGAATATTCTCTGTGGACACGTGATCCTGAGCGCGAGATTCTATCTGTCTGTCGTGATTTGGGAGTCGGCTTCGTCGCCTACAGTCCACTGGGGCGCGGATTCCTGACGGGACAGTTTCAAAAATTCGAAGATCTGCCCGCGGACGATTACCGCCGCAACACTCCGCGCTTCCAAGGAGAGAACTTTCAGAAGAACTTGGATCTGGTGAAGCGCGTGGAGGAAATCGCCAAAGAAAAAGGGTGCAAGCCGTCGCAGCTCGCTCTGGCCTGGGTGTTGGCGCAGGGCAACGACATGGTTCCGATCCCCGGCACGAAACGGCGGAAGTATCTCGAGGAAAATGTCGGAGCTCTGTCGGTGAAGCTCACAAAGGAGGATTTGCGCCGCATCGACGAAGTGTTCCCTCCGGAAGCGGCCGCCGGGCAGCGCTATCCGGAGCACATGCTGGCGCTGGTGAACGGGTAATTTGAAGACAAAAATTTGATGGCAAAAAGAAGGGCGGCTTTCGGGCCGCCCTTCGCGTTTCCGGTTCTACTGAATCAGCGTGCCCCCGTTCGCTCCGCCGTTGGGCTCCGCATCGGGAGCGATGACCACGGCCGCGGCCACGCGATCGCCAGGTTCCATATTTAGCAGGCGCACGCCTTGGGCGTTACGGCCTGATTCGCGGATGGTCGCCGAGTCCATGCGAATGATTTTGCCGTAGTGGCTGATCAGCATGACCTCCGAGGTTTCGTCGACCTGCGCGATGCCAATTACCTTGCCGACACGCTCCGTGGTTTTCAGGTTGATTACGCCCTTGCCACCGCGGTTGGTGAGGCGGTATTCCTCGGCGGCTGTGCGCTTGCCGAATCCGTTCTCGGTCACGGAAAGAATGAGCGTGCCTTTGACGGTCACGTCGATGACCTCCGGCTCCGCACCGGCTTCCGGTGCAACTTTTGGCGCGGGAGCGTCAGGCTTGGTGGTGGTGGCCATGCCGACAACGTAGTCGTTGGTGTCCAGGTCGATTCCCCAGACGCCATAGGCCGCGCGCCCCATCGGGCGGACGTGGCTTTCGTCGAAGCGAACCGCCATGCCTTCGTGCGAAGCCAGGAAGACGATCTGATTGCCATCGGTGATGCGCGCCGCGACCAGTTCGTCGCCCGCTTCAATCGCGATCGCGTTAATGCCGTTGGAGCGCACGTGCATAAATTCGCGCAGTTCGGATTTCTTCACTAAACCATTTCGCGTCGCGAAGAATACATACTTGTTGGCTTCCTCGAGATTGCGCACCGCGAGCATCGTCTTGACGGCTTCGCCGGGCTGCAATCCGACCAGGTTGCCGATGTGCTTGCCCTTGCCGGCAGCGCTGATGTCGGGAATCTCGTAAACCTTCAGCCAGTAAACGCGTCCCTTGTTGGTGAAGATGAGAATGAACGCGTGCGTGGACGCAATGAAGAGATGCTCGACGAAATCCTCGTCGCGCGTCTTCATGCCGGTGCGGCCCGTGCCTCCGCGGCGTTGCATGCGGTAGGTCGAGATGGGTGTCCGCTTCATGTAGCCGGAATGGCTGACAGTGACCGCAACCTGCTCGTCGGCGATCAGATCTTCGAGAACGATTTCAGCAGCTTCGTCTTCGAGACGTGTACGGCGTTCGTCACCATAGAGCTTCTTGACCTCTTCGAGCTCTTTGATGATCACGTTCCGCAGCTTTTTCTCGGAGCCAAGGATCGACTCGTAATCGACGATGTGGTCACGGACATCCTTCAATTCGTTGGATATCTCGTCGATGGAAAGCTTGGTCAGACGATGCAACTGCAGTTCCAGGATGGCATCGGCTTGCCTGGTGGTGAAGGGCTTCTCCGCATCCAGTTTCGGGGCGCGGCCCGTGGTGTTGATCTCGATTTTCTTGCCGCCGAAATAGAGCACCAGGTTTTCGCGGGCATCCGCGCGGTTGGCGCTGCCGCGAATGATGGTGATGACGTTATCGAGGTGATCGAGCGCGGTCAGATAACCTTCGAGGATGTGCTCGCGGTCCTTCGCCTTCTGCAGCAGGTAGGCGGTGCGGCGCCGCACGACATCGACGCGGTGCTCGATGAAATATTTGATGGTCTGGATCAGGCCCATTTCCCGAGGCTGTCCGTTGACCACCGCCAGCAGGATCATCGAAAAACTTTCCTGCATTTGCGTGTGCTTGAAGAGCTGGTTGAGAACGATCTGAGGCTCGGAGCCGCGCTTCAGCTCGACGACGATGCGCATACCATCGCGATCGCTCTCATCCCGAATGTCGGAGATGTCTTCGATGTCTTTGTCGTTGACCAGCTGCGCGATGCGCTCGACCAGGCGCGCCTTGTTCACCTGATAAGGAATTTCGGTGACGATAATGGCTTGACGGTCTTTCGTGACATTCTCGATCGCAGCCTTGGCGCGCATCATGAATCGGCCGCGGCCCGTACGGTACGCCTCGAACACCCCGGCGCGGCCATGAATAATGCCTGCTGTCGGAAAGTCGGGGCCCTGCACGAATTTCAGAATTTCTGCTAACTGCGCATTGGGATTGTTTACGAGCGTGATGGTGGCGTCGACGATCTCCGTCAAATTGTGCGGCGGAATTTTTGTGGCCATGCC
>CAZILJ010000839.1:0-4452 GCA_964539915.1 uncultured Acidobacteriaceae bacterium
AGAAACAAAAAAGTAAACGACGCTAGAGTGTCGACCAGGTAGTAGGCCAAGGTGACCGCTGCCGCGAAAGGGTTGTGTTCGCGCACGCCAACCCCGCCGAGATGAAACAAGAGCAAGACCAGCAGTCCTATGATGGGTTGGCGGGCGAGCGTCGAGAAAGCGAACGCCACGACTCCAACCACCGTGCACACCCAGAAACCCTGCACGGCGAGATAATCGACGTCAGCGCCGCTTTGGATCGATGGCCAGAAAAGGCTCTTGAGGCGGCTTTCGCTGCGAATGGTCGAGTCGGAGAGCCCAAGCGTTTGCATGGAGCAGCATTAAACCGTAAGTCCACCCTCCTGTCCAGAAGAAAGACTCTTGACCAGCTACTTCGACAACGCGGCCATAGCATCGCGGAACATGGCATCAAACGATCCGCCCTTGCCGTTCTTCGTAGCCACGGAAAGTGCCTTTTCTGCCGCCGCCCTCTGATATCCCAGATTGACGAGAGCCGATAGCACGTCTTCCTCGGTCGCGCTCGTTGTTGGAAGTGCCGGAGCCGAGCTCGGCCCGGGTTGCGGCAACTTGTCGCGCAGTTCCAGCACCATGCGCTCGGCAGTCTTCTTGCCGACCCCCGGGATGCGCGTGAGCCGCGCCACATCATTCCCGCGAATTGCCCCCGCCATTTCATCGGCGGCCATGCCGCTCAGAATTGTGATCGCCAGCTTGGGGCCGATTCCGCTCACCGTCATCAGCTTCTCGAACAGCAACTTCTCCGACGGACGCAAGAATCCGTACAACGCAATCTGATCTTCGCGCACGTGCGTATGAATGTGCAGGGCAACCTCGGCGCCGGCCGTTGGAAGCTCCGAGAATGTCGGGACGCTGATGGTCAGGTCGTAACCGACCCCGGCCGTTTCAACGATGGCCTGGTTGGGATGCTTAGCCAGCAACTTTCCGCGCAGATGAGCAATCATGGTCCCGCCATTGTAGCGGGAGTGGGGTCTTAGGCCGTAGATGTTAGTCTTGGGATATTTCGTGTGGGGCCGGGTCTCGGACCCGGTCGCCGACGCCAGCGCCGCGGTTTGCTGCCCGTCATCGAATGGGCACTCCTACCAGACCCTCTTAGAATCCTGATTAGCTCATGATGTGCTTCGGTCCCATGGGGTTCGCCAGATTCCGATTTCTTCACCGGGCGATGTTTCTGGTTACGATGCTACTGGCTTTTACCGGCTCTGGCCGAGGACAGACCGCCCTCGATCTCGGTGGTCGCAGGGTGAATCCGCTAACCGCGGATTCCAGAAAGATTGTGGTGCTGGTATTTCTGCGCCGCGACTGGCCCGAGAATATCATCTTGCGGTGAAACTGCGACCCGACGATGCCGCCGGAAATAACGGTCTGGGAGCCGTGCTGGTGGCTGCACAGGACATCCCGAACAAGCCGTTCCAACCCTGCAATCGGGGCTCGAGACACGTCCCGATTATCGAAGCGCACTGCAACCTGGGATTCGCCCTGGCGGGGCAGGAAGATTTTGAAGGTCCTGCCGAGCAATTCCGTCTCGCCTCGCAGTTGCAGCCAGAAGACGCGAATGTAGAGGCGAACCTGGAAGCCGCTCGGGCCCAGACCGGGCGCTATCTTGAAGCGAAATCCCACTTCGAACGCGCTTTGCAGATCGAGCCCAACCAGCCTATCGCAAAAGAAAATCTAGAAGCCCTGCAGAAAGAAATGAACTCGCACGAGTGCAACTGCCTCGTCCCTCTTCCGCTTTTCGACCTCGCGCTTTTCGACCTCGCGCTTTCCGACCTCGCGCTTTCCGACAACGATTTGTCATTCCGAGCGTGGCGCGGAACCTGCTGTTTGCTGGTGCCGGCATACAGCAGGTTGCTCGTCGCTTCGCTCCCCGGAATGCCAAGGCCCTTTCGATTTCGATCTTTTATGATCCGATGCTCTTAAGTTCTGCGACCTGCGGATTGTGCTCTAATCTTTGATATGGAAGCACGATTCCTCGTTCTTTGGCTCACCGGCTGCGCCGCATGCCTTCTGGCAATATGCCCGGCAAATCTCGCCCAACAGTCGGCACCACCCGTGGCTCCTGCCCCATCCTCGCAACCGGCCTCCCCTGAGTTTGTCAACGCCCGCAAGTTGATCGAACAGGGCAAGGTCGACGACGCCATCGCGGAATTGCATACCGTGGAATCCCGTGACCCTGCCGCCAAAGGTCTGGCGCTGGAAATGGGCACGGCTTACTACAAGAAAAGCGATTTCCCCAAGGCAATCGAATATTTGAAGAGAGCCACGTTAGCTGATCCCGCCAGCGGCGAGGCAACCCAACTGCTCGGTCTTTCTTATTACCTGAACGGCCATCCCTCGGACGCGATTCCCATGCTCGAAAAAGTTCAGGGCTGGTACTCGCGCGCCAATGTGGACGCTGCCTACATCCTGGGCATCTGCTACATCCAGACGAAAGACTACCCGCAAGCGCGCATGGCGTTCGCCAAGATGTTCGCCGTGCCCCCTGACTCGGCGGCCAGCTATCTGTTCACGGCGCGAATACTGCTGCGCCAGGACTACGATCCGGTGGCGGAAGAATATGCGCAAAAAGCAGTGGCTCTCGATTCCAGGCTGCCGCTGGTGCATTTCATGCTGGGCGAGTTGTATCTCTATAAATCGCGAGTGCCCGAAGCCATCACGGAATTCCAGAGGGAATTGGCGATTAATCCGGCACATGCGGCCGCTTACTACAAACTGGCTGACGCCTACTCGCGCGTGCAGAAGTTTGAAGATGCGGAACGCGTCCTGCAGCGTTCGATCTGGCTCGACTCAACTTCGACCGGACCTTACATCCTGATGGGCAAGGTCCTCGAGAAAAAAGGCGAATTTGATTTGGCCGTGCGCGCCCTGCAGCGCGCGGCGAACATGGACCCCAATAATCCGACCACCCACCACCTGCTCGGCCTGGCATACCGCGACATGGGAAAGAAAGAAGAAGCTGAGAGCGAACTCAAACTGGCCGAAGAACTGCAGACGAGGCAGAATCCACATCCGTAGCGCCGGCATCTTGCCCTCGCAGGTGGAGGCAAAGGTCACAACAGCCGCCGGCACGGCGGCACTACTTTCGCCGTTAGATCGCCGCAGCCTGATCGCGCCGTCGCGCCTGAATTTCAATGAAGACATTCACCAGCGACACCGCTGCCGGCGTGACGCCGGGAATGCGCGACGCCTGTCCGATGGTGCGCGGCCGCACGTGGCTGAGTTTCTCCTGCATCTCGCGCGAAAGCCCGCTGACAGAACGGTAGTCGAACCACTCCGGAATCGAGTGCAACTCCGACTTCTTCATGCGCTCCATAGCGCGCTGCTGTTGAAGCAGGTAGCCTTCGTACTTGATCTCCGTCTCGACCGACTTCAGTTCGTTGCGGACTTCCGAGGAAAGCTTAACCGCAGAGCGCGCCGGGGACGTAGAGGAATCGCGGGCGAAGAATTCCGGTACAAGTTCCCTTAGAACCGGCACGAGTTGCTCCACTTTGACTTCGGGACGCTTCAGCAACTGTGCCAGCGATTGTCCGGCCGCCGATCCCCACCGGACGGCTGCATCACATGGGCTGCCGGCGGCAACAGGTTGCTCGTCGCTGCGCTGTTCGGAATGACACGACTCCAGCATGTCGACGGTGAGTCTGGTGCTTTCTAGCAGCTTCTTCACCGTCTCCAGCCGGTTTTGCTTCGCTTGAAAATCTTCCCAGGCTGCGTCCGAGATCAATCCTACGCGCCGGCCGTGCGGCGTGAGTCGTCGGTCAGCGTTGTCGATACGCAGGTGCAGGCGGAACTCCGCCCGCGACGTGAACATGCGATAAGGTTCATTCGTTCCCTTCGAGATCAGGTCATCGATCAGGATCGCCGTGTACGCTTCGGTTCGATCGAGAATCAGCGGTGGCTGTTGCTTCACCTGCAACGCGGCATTGATGCCTGCCATCACGCCTTGGCATGCCGCCTCTTCGTAACCCGACGTTCCATTGATCTGGCCACCCAGAAACAGCCCCGCCATCTTGCGAGTTTCGAGCGTGCGCTCCAGTTCCGTGGGATCGATGGAGTCATATTCGATCGCGTATCCGGGCCGCAGCATCTCCGCATCCTCAAGGCCGGGAATCGACTTCAAGATCGCGAGCTGCACCTCCACCGGCAGCGACGTGCTCATGCCGTTGACATAAATCTCGTGCGTGTTCAGCCCTTCCGGCTCGAGGAAGAGCTGATGCATCTGTTTGTCGGGAAACTTCACGATCTTGTCCTCGATCGAAGGACAGTAGCGCGGACCAATCGACTGGATCTGCCCGCTATACATCGGCGAGCGGTGCACGTTTTCGCGAATGATGCGATGGGTTTCCGCCGTGGTCCAGGCAATGTAGCAGGGCACCTGCGAGTCGTGATGTGCCACGCGCTTGGTGCGGAAGCTGAAGGGGGTCGGATCCACATCACCCG
>CAZILJ010000840.1:0-2126 GCA_964539915.1 uncultured Acidobacteriaceae bacterium
TCGGATGCTGGATTTCTATGGCGTTGAAGGCGCCCCACCGCCACGACGCCAAGTCTTTCGGCACCGTCGGACCATTCACGGCCGCATCGACGGCTGCGGTTAGCAGTTCATCGTAGTTCGGAAACGCCTCCGGCAGCCACCGCTTGGGACGGTGCAACAAAATATTCTCGAGCCACACCGAGCGCATTTCCCATGAATACGTTTTCCAGTTCAGCACCGTATCTGCCTGTTTGGAGTCCGCGGGAGCGCTTCCCAGTTTCGGCTCGAGAAGCAGTCGCCTCAATTCAAGAATCGAGTTCTCCGCGATCGTCGGCGCCGCCGACGAAGCCAGCATGCGCCCATCCCAACTGCGCATCAGATCAGCTGCTTGCTTGGCGCGCGCCGAAGGCTTCGTGGCGTGATCGACCGCGTACACAAAGCGCTCGGCCGCGAACTGCTCGGCTTCCGAGTGAACATCGTTTTGTAGCGCGAGCATGTCCGCCATGGAGAATTGCCGGCCCGATTCCAGAACACGATAAATCCGTTCTGTCCGCCACGGAGCTTCCCACTCCATGCTGACGGAATTCGGATAATTATCAGGCGTGATTCTTCCGTTCGCCGTCCCAATAATTCCCGACGGCGGATTGTAAATACTGGGCAACTTTTCAAACGGAATGTAGGAAGTCCATTCATGCGCGTTGTCGGCGCCGCTGACCGGAAGGCTTCCATCTCCAGCCGCACGGATGGGAACCTTGCCCGTGGTCTGATATCCAATGTTTCCATCCACGTCGGCAAACACGACGTTTTGCCCGGGCGCGTCCAGTTGTGAAAAGGCCCGCCGGAAGTCCTGCCAGTTCTGCGCTTCATTCACTTCCAGGAAAGGGATATGCAAACTATCATAGAGTGTCCATCGCAGCGCCAATGGACGCGTTTCACCGGAAACGATTTCCGTGACGATCGGCCCGTGACGCGTGATCCTGACATCCACGTTCACGTCGGGCTTTCCCTTGACGTGAATTACCTCCCTGCGATGTTCCGGCTGCGCCCATCCACCCGGCGTCTGATATGCGCCTTGTGCGTTGAAATTCTCAATATAGACGTCGGTCACCGTTGGACCGACATTGGTGAATCCCCACGCAATCCGCTGGTTGTGACCCACGATCACATAAGGCATTCCCGGCAGCGTGACTCCCGCAACATCCAAATTGCCGGCGTGCAGGTGTGCCTCGTACCAAAGGTTCGGCATCTGGTGACCAAGGTGCATATCATTCGAAAGCAGTGGCTTGCCTGTGACCGTGTGCGTGCCCGAGACCACCCAGTCATTCGATCCATTCACCGGCAACCCTTCGGTCGCCGCGTTCTCCAGCCAAGCTGGAACCTTCTGCGTGACCGAGTTGTCGGGGGAATCCTCGTTGTCCTCGTCATCGGAATCGCCGGCATTCTCGGGTGGGTTCAAATCCTCGCGCATGACGGTCGGCGGACGATCGTGCCACGAGCGATTGACGTACAAGTCTGCGGTCAAATCCGGACCCAGCTTGGTGAGGATTTTTTCTCGAGCCAGCGCATCGTAGAAGTAGTGATAGTTCAGATCCTTGACCATCTCATTCGCGATGACCAGAGAATCTTCAGGCTTCCATTGGGTGGGAGCATACCGGAGAATGCGAAACTCAATGGGCAGGTTATGAACTCGGCTCGAGATATAGGCATTCACTCCGCGCGCGTAGGCTTCGAAAAAACTGCGATCCCGCGGGCTGGCCGTCTCGAGAGCCTTCGTCGCCGCTGCCCGCAGACCTAGAACCTTCTGTTCGCGGTCCACCTTGAGCAAATCTTCGCCCAAAATCTCCGAGAGTTCTCCGCCGCCAAAGCGCCGCAGCACATCCATCTGCCACAAACGGTCCTGCGCCGTGACATAACCCTGCGCGAAGAAAAGATCTTCCAGGCCGGCCGCTTCGATGGTAGGAACGCCGTGACCGTCGCGCGTTACCGTTACCATCGATGTCAGGCCACTGACCGGCAGGCGCCCAGCGAGTTGGGGAAGAGCAGAGTGCCCGACATAGTAGGCGTATGCGATCGCCCCCGCAACAACCAGGACCACGCCCAGCAACAGCCAAAGCAAGCGGCGGGAAACGGACGTACGGCGGGTCTTG
>CAZILJ010000841.1:0-3244 GCA_964539915.1 uncultured Acidobacteriaceae bacterium
CGATCGGCGTGGATCGATTCGGCGTTCAGCCATACGATGTCGAGTTCCTTCACCGCAGCCAGGGCTTCGGGCTCAGGGTGGTCGAGGACTTCGTCAAGCTTGCCTTCGCGGATGGCGTCGAGCACTAGCCGGTGTTGCTCACGAAGTTGTTGCTCCTTCTGCGCGTCCCCAAGTTGCGCTTCTCCGGCCTTGGTGGCGTAAGAACTGGCCCTCTTGCCAATGCAGCGCCCGCGTACGAAGACCTGGGACTGCAGAAGGAGTTCGCTTTCACGCGCTTCGCTCTGCACATGGTAGATCGTGTCGCCGTGTTTGACGTCGGTATTGAAGCCGAAAATCATAAGAGATTGTCTGATTTCGTAATCGAGTAATTGGTTGATTTCACTACCCAAACTCCGCAGTTCCCGGTCTTTACTTAGCTTCGAAAATCCCCAGTCACACAATTATGAAATCTTATCCTCGCTCGCTTGACACTATTGAGTGTAAGCCCATAACCTAGAATGTTTAATCGTTGCTTGGCGCGAATTATATATACCTCGTCCTATGCCCGACAATTACTTCGCTCGCTACCTCCCGTTTTTGATCCATATTCTTATGGCTAGCGGGATTGCGACTGCGATTGTGCTGCTTTCGTGGCTGATCGGGCAGCGTAAACCGACCCGCGCCAAACTTTCCCCTTACGAATGCGGCATGACCCCGGTTGGGGACTCGCGGCAGCGCGTCTCGGTAAGGTTCTATTTAGTCGCCATGTTGTTCATTCTGTTCGATGTTGAGGCGGTCTTCATCTATCCCTGGGCGATCATTTTGCGTGATCTGAAGCGCTTTGGCCTGTGGGAAATGCTGGTATACCTCGGGATTTTTCTCGTCGGCTTCTTCTATGTGTGGAAGAAGGGCGTCCTGGACTGGGGCGAAACGTCTGCGAAACGAGGGAATTTTTGATGCCGCTGGCCCCTCCTATTACAGATATTGAGCAACTGAAAAACCACCCTGCCGTTGCCCGCCTTGTAGGTTGGAAGGCTGATGCGGTCACGGATGTGAAGTTTGATCGCGATGAGATGACCATTTATGTGGACCGGGAGCACATTCGCGAGTCCTGCGTCGCCTTAAAAGAAGATCCGGCTTGCCCTTTCAATTTCCTTTCAGACATCACATGCGTGGATTGGTATCCGGCAGAGCCCCGGTTTGAAGTGATCTATCACCTGCTTTCGATCCCGGAAAAAGAGCGGGTTCGGTTGAAGGTGCGCCTGAACAGCGCCAGCCCGGCGGTGGAGTCTCTGACGTCAGTCTGGCCCGGCGCCAACTACTTTGAGCGCGAAATCTTCGATATGTTCGGTGTGCGCTTCGCCGCCCATCCTTATTTACGTCGCATCCTGATGCCCGAAGACTGGGAAGGCCATCCTCTCCGCAAAGACTATCCAGTGGAGGGCTACCGCTAGAGCAAAGATGGCCCAGCTGAATCCAACTCCAGTGCTCGAGCCCGGGCAGGATCGAACCATGATCCTCAACATGGGCCCGCAACATCCGTCGACGCACGGCGTGCTGCGCGTACTGCTCGAGATTGACGGCGAGACGGTCGTGCGCATGATGCCCGACATCGGCTTTCTGCACACCGGAATCGAAAAAACCTGTGAAGCCAAGTTCTACCAGCAAGTGGTGCCGCTGACCGACCGCATCGACTACCTGTGCCCCATGACCAACAATCTCTGCTACGTGCTGGCAGTAGAGAAACTGCTGGGGCTGGAGATTCCGCCGAAAGCGCAGTGGTTGCGGGTGCTGCTCAACGAGTTGACGCGCATCAACTCGCACCTGGTATGGCTCGGAACGCACGCCATGGATATTGGCGCGCTCACGGTCTTCTTATATTGCTTCCGCGAGCGGGAAGAAGTGCTGCGCATGTTCGAGATGGTCAGCGGCCAGCGCATGATGACCTCGTATTTCCGCATCGGTGGGATCGCTCTAGAACCGCCGCTGGGATTTTTCGACCGCGTGCGCGATTTCGCCGGTTATTTCCCCGAGAAGATCGATGAATATGAGAATCTGCTGACCGGCAACCCGATCTGGACGATGCGGACCAAAGGCGTTGCCCGGATGACGGCGGAAGATGCGATTGCCCTGGGTGCCACCGGCCCGACACTGCGAGGGAGCGGCGTCGATCTCGACCTGCGTCGCGATATGCCGTATTCGAGCTATGAGAAATTCCAGTTCAAAGTACCGGTCTCGCAAGAAGGCGACGTCTTCGCCCGATACATGTGCCGCGTGCAGGAGTTGCGCGAGTCGACCGCGATCGTAAGACAAGCGCTCGACGGCATGCCGGAAGGTCCGATCAAGGCCGACGCGCCCGGAGTGGTGCTGCCCGACCGCGAAAAAATGAAGACGCAGATGGAATCGCTCATCTACCACTTCAAGATCATCACCGAGGGTTTTGCAGTGCCTGCTGGTGAGGTCTACCAGGCCGTCGAATCGCCGCGCGGTGAGATGGGCTACTACATTGTGAGTGATGGAACGGCGAAGCCCTACCGGGTTCACATGCGCTCGGCCTGCTTTGCGAACCTGCAGACGCTGCCGAAAATGTGCGAGGGACGTCTGCTGGCAGACGTGGTCGCGGCGATTGGGAGTATCGACATCGTGCTGGGAGAGATTGACCGTTAGGAATTTTGGAAATTGCGTAGTTGTCGCGCTCTATGAAATTTTCCGAAGAATTCGAAACCCGTTTCGCGGAGATGGTGCCGCACTATCCGACGAAGCGCTCCGCGCTGGTGCCGACGCTTCTTTATGCCCAGGACGAGACTGGATTCCTCTCGGACGAGGTCATATTGGAAATCGCAACCCGACTGGACTTGACCGAACTCGAAGTGCGCAATGTGATCAGCTACTACTCCATGCTGACCACCAAGCCGCGGGGCAAGTTCAACGTGCAGGTTTGCACCAACATCAGTTGCATGGTGCGGGGCGGCGAGGACATTTTGCGTCACTGTGCCAAGAAGTTGGGCATTGGCCACAAACAAACCACGCCCGACGGCCTGTTTACATTGGAAGAAGTGGAATGCATCGGGGCTTGCAGCTGGGCTCCGGCGGCGCAGGTCAACTACGATTTTCACGAGAACCTGACCGCAGAAAAGATGGACAGGATTCTGGACGAATATAAGAAGAAGGCAACCCAGTAGATTTCTGATTTGTGATTTTAGATTTCAGATGGAAGGGGCATCGCAGCGGGGCTGCAATCTTCACTCTTCAATTCCCATGGCTG
>CAZILJ010000842.1:0-2376 GCA_964539915.1 uncultured Acidobacteriaceae bacterium
AGATCCACGATATACCTTGCGTCCGCGGTAAATCCAGGGATGGTGTAAGTGAAGTTCCCGAAGCGGTTCGTCTGATAGACGGCCTGAGGAGCGGGATTCGCAACGTGAGAAGTATTGATGGCCGCTGACGTCGAGGTCGCAGTTCCGCCGCTGAAATCCTCGTCAGCAACCCAATTGTCCACGGCTCCCCCGCCAGCATTGATGTCCAGAACATCAGAAGTGATGACGCCACCGGCAGTGGGAGTTGTCACGCTGGCATAGTTGGACGCCGCCGAGGTTCCGCCATTATCGAAAGCCTCGACATCATAGTAGTAAGTGGTCGACGGATTGGCACTTGTGTCCGAGTAACTCGTGCCGGGCAAGCCGGAAGCAATTTGATCGGCTCCAGTTGGCCGGATTCCCGGTTCCTGGCTGCGGAATACGCTGTAAGTGACGCCAGTGGTTGTGCTGGCTGTCCACGTGAGATTCACCTGATTCGGCGATCCGGCCGTAGCCGTCAGTTTCATAGGTGCATTCGGCGCGACCGGGCAATTCGCCGTGCATGGAATTCCGATTTCGATGCCGTTGACCTGGGGATTGTCCCCGGCGCCCGGGACGAACTGAATTGTAATGGTTCCTGTATTGTCAGCGGTGACCAGAAATGATTGAACAGTGGCGACATTCTTGCCTCCCGCGAAGGCCAGAATGTCAAAGTTCTTCAGCACTTCGTTGCCGTTGATCAGGACATTGAATTGACGCTGCCCGGGCATTGTCCAAAAAGTCTCGGCGAAGTGAAGATCCACGATAAAACTCGAGTTCGCCGTAAATCCCGGGATCGTGTAAGTAAAGGTCCCAAAGCGATTCGTCTGGTAGACGGCCTGAGGCGCCGGATTCGGAATCAGCGAAGTGTTGATGGTCGCCCCGGTTGAGGTCGCCGTTCCACCGGCAAGGAATTCGTCCGCAACCCAGCTTCCTACGGCGCCGCCGCCGGCATTGATATCCAGGACGTCTGTGCTAATCGGCCCGCCGCTGCTGGGAACCGTAGCGCTGGCAATGTTGGAAGGCTGGGATGTGCCCTCATTGCTGAGGGCCTCGACGGAATAGTAGTAGGTTCCGGGATTCACACTGGTGTCGGTAAAGCTGGCTTTCGTCAACCCGGAGTACAATTGATTTTGCGCCGCTGGCGTAAAACCAGGATTCAGACTGCGGAAGACGCTGTAACGTACAAGCGGGTTCAGGCTAGGCGTCCACCTAAGATCCACCTGATCCGATGAAATGTATGTTGCGATCAACCTGCTCGGAGCACTCGGCGCAACTGGGCAGTTCCGCTCGCACGGAGCGCCCTGATAGAACGGCAAAAAGCTCGTCTGCGTGCCGCTCTGCACCGATCCGCCCGCATCGTCCACCACGTGCGTGGTCGAGCCACTTCCAGTTATAAAGACTGCAACAGCATGGGTGATGGTGACGCCCTCCGTGTTAGGCACGGTGATGTCGCTGTCCTCAACGATGTCGATACCTTGGTCAAAAAAGGAGTAAACGCCAAGGCCGTAAGCCACGTGAGTCCGAACTGGATCGGATACGGAGTAAGAGGAGTAGCCATCCACAGTGCCGTTCATCCAGGCGCTCTCGCTGGGCACGTCATAGGGCAGCTCGCTCTGATAAAAGATCGTCATACCATGTTCGCCCTTCCACACCACCTGGTTCTGTTCGTAGTGTTCGACAAACAATCCCAACGCTGTGACGTTGTCTCCGTTGATTACCAATCCATGATCGGCAACGTTGACCGTCCAACCCACGCCGTTTCCGTGGTCTGCTCGCCAGGCCCAGATGTTATCCAGAATGACGTCGTTGCTGTCGATTTCAAGTGAGGTTGTTGCCGTTCCCGGGGTCGCGCCTCCGACACGGAAGAAAACATCGCTTAGCGATGTCGGGTTCCAGGCGTGCGAAGCCCGCGGTCCGCCCGGATTGCCAATCTGAAACAAGACAGGCGAATTTACCGGGCCGGCGTCGATCAATAATCCCGAGATCCGGTCTCCATCCACGTCGGCGATTGCAATCGCAGCTGTGCCAGTTTGTGGAACAAGCGTTGCATAGCCCATGCCAAGCACGACTGTATTCGGGCGGGTGATTTCGATAGCGCCGGAGTATTGATAAATTCCGGGCGTAAGAATCAGATTTTTCCCAAACGTTAAAGCCCTGTTGATATCCGCCAGTGCAGTGGTTGGCTGCGCAATAAAAAAGTCATCGATCGGAAGCGAGTAGCCCTCGTCGAATCCGCGGGACCAGCTTGTGCCTGAGGAGTTCTGCATTGTTGTCGGCACAAACACATGGTAGCCACCGCGTTGATCTACATAAAGAAAGGGCTTTTCGCGGCTTACAGGAGTGGTCGGAAGCACG
>CAZILJ010000843.1:0-7662 GCA_964539915.1 uncultured Acidobacteriaceae bacterium
GGGGATCCTGGTTCCTGACCTGAGCGAGGCTTATCACAATCAGGTGGTGAACAGCATCGGCGATCACCTCATGGAGGCGGGGTATTTTTATTTCACCGCGCATCACCGGCGCAGGACGCTCCTGGTGGAAGAATACAGCCGGATGCTCCTCGGCCGAGGAGCAGAAGCACTGATTGCTATCGATACTCCGCTGGAACATCCGTTTTCTGTGCCGGTGGTTGCGGTTGCCGGACACCGACCGATCCCGGGCGTCACCAACGTAATCCTCGATCACCGCTTGGCAGCAGAATTGGTGCTGACCCATCTGCAATCCCTGGGACATCGACGCATTGTGTTCGTGCGCGGCCAGTCGTTCAGTGCCGACGCCGCCGAACGCTGGCGTTACATCGTGGATGTTGCGCAGGAGAGAGGTATTCCTATTCGAGCAGAACTTATCGTGCAACTCGACCGCGATCTGAGTTCCCCGGAGTTGGGATATCCCGTCATCCAACAGCTGCTTTCAAACCGGGCGCGATTTACCGCGGTGGTCGCATTCAACGACTTATCAGCAATCGGCGCAATCCGCGCGCTGCAGGATTTTGGGATTCGCGTGCCGGGTGACGTTTCGGTCATCGGGTTCGACGATATCGATGCGGCCGCGTTCAATAACCCAAGGCTTACGACCATCCGCCAACCCCTGGCCGAGATGGGACGACTCGCGGCACAATGCGTCCTGAACCGGTTGCACGGAACCAAGAAGTTTTTGGAACAGATCACAGTGGAACCCCAGCTCATTGTGCGGGAGTCCACGCAGGCGATCCGCCATCTCTCAACCGGTAAGAGAAAGAAAGGATCTCGCTAGGAGCTCAGCAATCTCTCATGAACATGGAAAGTGCAAACATTTGCCGGTTACATTGCAACGGTTCGCACGCGATGCCGCAAGGAGGGTGATTTGTCACAATCACGCCGGGATTTTCTAAAATTGGCGGCTGCTGGCGTAGGGGTTTTTAGTCAGGGCCACCTGTTCGGTTCCGCAGCCGTCCCCAGAAGCGAAATCAGCGTTCGCCTCACTTCCGAATCTGCGAGATTCGCTGCGCAACCCACGATTCCGTGGCAATTCGCCGGCGGCCTCTCCAGCGACACCGTCGTGCTCGATCCTACCAAGACCTATCAGGAGGTTCTGGGCGTCGGTGCCGCCCTCACCGAGGCGGCCTGTTACATGTTCAACCAGCTGACGCCGGATGCACGCGAGCCGATCTTTCACGAACTCTATCACCCGTCCGCGATGGGCTTCGGCGTGTGCCGGACATGTATCGGCGCCAGTGATTATGCGACGGTGGCGTATAGCTACGATGACGGGGATCCCGATCCCGATCTGTTGCGGTTTTCCATCGACCACGAACGCGCCTACGTCCTTCCCATGTTGCGCTTGGCTCGGAAAATGAATCCTGAACTGTTTGTATTCGGCGCGCCGTGGAGTCCGCCGGGCTGGATGAAGGCGAATGGGTCGATGTTGGGTGGAAGCATGCGGAAACGGAATCTGGCCGCGTATGCGCATTACCTTGTTAAGTATCTGCAAGCTTATGCCGCGGAAGGAGTGACCCTGGATGCAGTCACGTCCCAGAACGAGGTCGACACCGACCAGGATGGGCGCATGCCGGCATGCTTCTGGGCGCAGGAAACGGAAATCGAATTTGTGGGGAAACATCTCGGGCCGGCGTTAGAGACGAACCGGCTGGCCACCAAGATATGGATTCTCGACCACAACTGGGACTTGTGGGGACGAGCGATGTGCGAACTCGGGAATCCGGACGTCATGAAATATGTCGATGGCATAGCGTGGCACGTGTATGGCGGCAAGGACACGGCCATGAACAAAGTACACGATGCTTATCCAGAGAAGCATGCTTACGTCACCGAATGCAGTCCTGATTACACCGATCCCGCCTACATGACGAGCTGGGCGAGGTGGTCAGAACAGTTTGCCGGAATGTTTCGCAATTGGAGTCGCTGCGTCACCAGCTGGAACATGGCCTTGAACGAAAAGGGCTGGCCCAACATCGGACCGTTTACCGCGGGTGGTGTTCTGAGCATCGATTCCAAGACCCACGAAATCGTGCGCACCGGCCAATACTGGGCGTTGGCGCACTACGCTCTCGCGGCCCGGCGCGGTGCCAGACGCTTCGATTCGCAGGGGCAGGTGGAGAAAGTTTCGCACGTCGCTTTTGTCAAGCCGGATGGTAGCCAGGCTCTGGTTCTGACCAATACCGGTGCGGAGAGAAAAATTCGTCTGCGCCTGGCGAACATGTCAGCCGATGTCAGTTTGCCGCAAGCCTCCGTGCTGACCCTGACTTGGAAGTAAATGAGGAGTACGCCGGCGGGTTCGCGGGTAGCGCTCAGCCGGCGAAAGTCGTTCATCGCTGATCGGGATCGAGCATCGATATGAATATTTCCCCACGGAGTGGTTGGGCGGCGGTATTGGTTCTGGCCATCGCGGCAGCGCTCGGACGGGCACAGTCGCAGGGCTCAAGCGGAAATAGTTCGGCCTTGGCGCAGCAGCCGGAGAGTCAACGGGCACTTCGTACGCGGGAGTTTTTGGGGTTGGGCAGGCAGCCCAATCCCGAACTTGCCAGTGACGGTCAGAGGATTTTCGGACCGACATGTGGCTTTTGCCATGGAGTTGATGCCCGCGGGGGACAGGGGCCCGACCTGTTGCGCTCACCTTTGGTCCTCGACGACGACAACGGGGAGTTGATTGGGCCGGTGATTCAAAACGGCAGACCGAGCAAAGGCATGCCTGCCTTCGTTTCGTTAACCGAGGAGCAGGTTCGCGCGGTGGCGGAATTTCTTCACATGCAGGTCGAGTTGGCGGCGAACCGGGGCACGTATCAGGTCCAGAATATCGTGACTGGGAACGCGCAAGCCGGGGAAGCGTACTTCAAGGGTGAGGGCAAATGCTATACCTGCCACTCCGTGAGCGTGGACCTCGCCCACATCGGATCGAAGCTGGCCCCGGCTGATCTGCAAGCAGCGGAACTCTATCCAGAAGCCCGCAGCAACGAATTCGCCGCGCGCCCGCCGCGGCAAGTGACGGTGACATTGGCAAGCGGAAAGAGGCTCAGCGGCTCGCTCAAGCATCTCGACGATTTCTACGTCTCGCTGGAGGACGCGCAGGGTCAGTATCATTCGATCGCAATTGCCCAAGGCGTCAAGGCGGTCGTCGAAGACAAGCTGGTATTTCATCGCCAGATGCTGGATCGGTACACCGACAAACAAATCCACGATCTCACGGCTTACCTGGTAACGCTCAAATGAAATCCTGTCCGCTGGTGTTGTTGTCGCTGCTCGTGTTGCTGCATGGGGCTTCCTTTGCGCAACTACTCGATCCGCACAAGCTGCGTGAAGCTGAGCCAACCGACACCTGGCCCACCTACAACGGAGATTATTCGGGCCGCCGCTTCAGCCCGCTGACGCAGATTCATGCTTCGAATGTCCCTGGCTTGGCGCTGGCCTGGATGTATCGGGTTAAGGTTCCAGGACCGATGCGAGGGGCTACAAATCCGGATATCAAGTCCACTCCGATCATGGTGAAAGGAATTCTTTATTTCAGCGTGCCCGACCATGTTTTCGCCGTAGATGCGCGCACGGGCCGTGAACTTTGGCACTACGACTGGGTCGACCAGGGCGGTCACCTGGTCGGCAATCGCGGAGTCGGAATGTACGGCGATTGGCTCTACTTCATGGCGCCGGACGGATGGTTTATTTCGCTGGACGCGCGCACGGGTAAAGAGCGTTGGAGAAAAAAAGTTGCTGACGAAAAGATGCAATACTTCACGACCATGGCCCCGATGGTCGTTGGCCACCACATTCTGATCGGCGTGGGCGGCGATGCGATTGATGTTCCGGGTTATCTGGAGGCTCGCGATCCGGAGACGGGGGAACTGCAATGGCGATGGAACACCGAGCCGCGAAAAGGCGAACCCGGGTCAGAGACGTGGCCAAACGACGCTGCCATGGTACATGGCGGAGGTATGACCTGGCTGCCGGGAACCTACGATAAAGACCTCAATCTGGTGTACTGGGGAACGGGGAATCCGAATCCCGTGATGGCGGGCCAGGGGCGCAAGGGATCCAACCTTTGGACTTGCGCGATTGTTGCCTTGAATCCCGACACGGGGAAGTTGGTTTGGTTTTTCCAGGGGTCTCCGCATGACACCCATGATTGGGACAATGTGGAAACTCCGGTTCTATTCGATGCGACGATCAATGGCAAACCGCGGAAGTTGCTGGCACAGGCGGCGCGCAATGGATATTTCTTCGTGCTCGACCGAATCAACGGCCAGAATATTGTCTCCCAGCCATTTGTTCCGCTGAACTGGTCGAAGGGCGTCGATGCCCGTGGCCAGCCTATTCCCGATGAGGCAAAAGCACCCACTGTGGATGGTTCCTACCTGACCATAAATTGGGGCGGCGGAACGAACTGGATGCCCCCAAGTTTCAACCCGCGAACCGGGCTGTTTTACGTAAATGCAACACTCGGTTACTGCATCGTTTACCTGACCGACGCGAGCGACCGGCCGGAAGGATACGGAGGTTTCGGGCAGCCGCTGTGGTCGCAGCATGTTCTGGAAGCGATCGATTACCGCACCGGCAAAGTGAAATGGAGTCACGCCTACACCACCGCCGACGGCATGCCAGAGGGTTTGGGGGGGCCGGGAACTTTGACGACCGCAGGCAATCTGTTGTTTACCGGCGACTACAACGGCAACCTCATCGCGTTCAACGCAACCACTGGAGTAATCCTGTGGCATTTTCCGGCGTTGCACTCACTGAGTAATGGACCCGAGACCTACCTGCTGGATGGCCAGCAGTATCTCGTCGCGGGAGCAGGCGATACGCTGTATGTTTTTACCTTGGCTCCGCGGCGTCCGTAATACTTCGAGATTTTCCAAGGGGAAGCTGTGAGAACAAAATCGTGGCGTGTATGGTCCTCAGTTCTGATCGCGGCTCTTGTCCTCTGCTTTGGGCCGACTTTCGCTCAGCAATCGGCGCAGCAGGGCCCACCACTCTGGGGACAGAATCCCAACGGCATGCATATTTATCTGCGCGCCGGTCTGAAGACTCATGGCCCGGGTCTGCACGACTATCCGCAGTTTCTTGCCGATTGGAGCAAACTCCTCACCGACCATGGCGCCGTGGTCGATGGTTCTTTACATGCTCCGAGCGCTGCGGAGCTCGAGCATGCTGACGTGCTTGTCATCTATAAGGGAGACAGCGGCTACATGAGCGAAAGCGACAAGGCTGCGCTCGAAGGATTCATCAAACGTGGCGGTGGCATCGTCAGCATTCATGACTCGCTGTGTGGTCCCGACCCGGAATACTTCGCGACCCTGGTGGGCGGAGGGAAAAAGCACGGCCAGATCAACTACACGCTGGAGGCCGATATTCCCTACAGGATCGTGGACAAATCAGATCCAATCATGCAGGGGATGTCGGACATTACGATTTCCGACGAGGCTTTTTTCACTATGACCTGGGTGAAAGATCCACCCATCCACGTGCTGGCAACGTCCGTGATTGCGGGAACTCCTTCCGCCGGCGCTCACAAAGGAGAGGTCGTGCCCCAAATCTGGGAGTATGAACACACACTTTCCGGTGGCCAGCCGGCTCGAGCATTCGTGTGGATGCAGGGACATGTTTATACGAACTTTGCCAATCCTCAGATTCAAACCATGTTGCTTCGTGCCATCGCCTGGGCTGGGAAAAAACCGATCAAGGAGTTGGTAGACTACGTGCCCCCTGCTCGTCCCGGCCTGTGATGATCGTTCTTAATCTTGACTGGTCGGTCATGCCATGGGTCGATCGCATGTCTTATGCCATTACGGGGTGATCGTTGAGGCCGTCAGCGAAACACACTGAATGCGGGAAATTTCGAAGGCGATGAAGCGGGCCAGAGGCAGACCTTCGATCAATCTTAACAAGCGTCGCCTCAAGGCAGCGTGGTATTACAGGGGTCGACAGGGTTGGGAGGATCCAACTGGCAGAGCCCTCTTTTGATCCCGACCGTTCCTGGCTGTACGTGGTGGCACGCGACCACAGCCAGGGATATCGCAGCGCGCCCGCGGTCTTTGAGGAGGGGCGGCAATACATGGGTGGCGTACCCTTCCCGGCCGGCGATGCAGCGGGTGGAGCGAATCGGAATTTTGTGCTGGCCACTGATACGACGACCGGCGAGGTGATGTGGAAGTACCCGATCGTTCGCGGCTCTTTTGCCGCGGGCGTGCTGCGCACCGGCGGTGGCATCGTGTTTGCCGCCACGGCCGCTGGCGACCTTGGTCGCAGTCGATTCTGGATCGGGCAAGCCGCTCTGGTTTTTCCAAACCGGAGCTACGATCGCTTCTTCTCCAATAAGCGATTCGGTAGACGGAAAGCAGTTTGTGGCGATTGTCCGGCTGCAGGCGCCCAGAGGTGCACGGAGCAGGTGGAATACTTCCACCACCCATCGTCTCCGCTTACCGCAATCGTTGCCCAATTCAAGCTGCCGTTGTTCATCCGTGGCTTTATCACGGATATATAGATAGCTACAACCTTACGCCAAGATCTGACAATCTCGCAGGCGGCAAGGAACTGGCACGCTCACGCCTGCAAAAAATCCCGAAGCGATCGACTCCCCTCGCCCGGCCTGGAACGATGAGGAAACAGCGCTCGCCGAGCGTTATTTGGCGGTCCACCCTCCGTCAATCAGAATGTCAGTTCCGGTGATAAAGCCTGCATATTCGGAACAGAGATAACAGGCCAGGTTGCCAATCTCTTCGACCTCGCCCCATCGCCCCACCGGCAGGCTGGCCAAAAATTGAGCATTGGCTTCGGGATTGTTCAGGACCGAGGCATTCATCTCCGTTGCAAACGGTCCCGGGCTGATGCCATTCACGGTGATTCCCTGGCCAGCAAGCTCCAGCGCCAGTGCACGGGTCAGACCGAGGAGCGCAGTTTTCGCTGAGGAGTAGGCGGTTCGTCCGGGCAGAGAGACGTGACTCATGATCGAGGTCATGTTCAAAATGCGGCCGTATCCCGAGTCCGTCATTCCGGGCACAAAAGCGCGGCACATCAGGAAGGTCGAAATCATACTGCTGTCGATCACACTACGAAACTCCGCGAGAGAGAAATCCACCAGAGGCTTGCGGATGTTGGTCCCGGCATTGTTGATCAGAATCTGGGGAGGACCAAACTTCTCTGTCACCGCGCGCGCCACGGCAGCCACATCGTTTTCCTGTGTGACGTCCCCGGTGAAGGCGGCAGCTGTCCCGCCGTCGGCGTGGATCGCATCCCGTACCGACTCCAGACGCTTTTCGTTTCGAGCTACGAGGGCGATTCTGGCTCCGGCCCTGGCCAGAGCTTTCGCCATGGCCTCGCCGAGACCTCGGTTTCCTCCTGTAATGACAGCCGTTTTGCCAGTCAAGTCAATTTTCATATCGGTTTCCTGGGGTACACATGATTGTAGGTGGTTGTTCAAGGCTCCAGGTCTTCCGCGCTGATTTGCGCCCGAGACCCGTCAAGGTTTGTCCCCCGTTTGCGGCGACCGCTCTCGGGGTCGAGATATAAATCCACGATAGAGCTGAAATCATGGCGGCACCGACCATTAGATATTAGATAAATGAGCGGATTTCAGTCCCCGCCGGTCCG
>CAZILJ010000844.1:0-10963 GCA_964539915.1 uncultured Acidobacteriaceae bacterium
ATCGGCGCCGCCCGACTTCATTCCTCGCACAACGCGCCGAATCCTTGACTCGGGCACCGGTGACGGCCGCCTGCTTGGCCTGGTTCGGCGCGAGCACCCCCAAACCGAAGCCGCGGCCATCGATTTCTCTGTGACCATGCGGGACGCGGCCCGCAATCGCTTTGACGGAGATTCCCATGTTTCGGTTGTCGCCCATAATCTTGACACCGCTCTCCCGGATCTTGGCAAGTTCGATGCCGTGATCTCCAGCTTAGCGATTCATCACGTTGTGCACGAACCCAAGCGGGCGCTCTTCGCCGAAATTTACGACCTACTGAATCCCGGCGGCGCTTTTTGCAATTTGGAGCACATGTCCTCGCCGAACCCACGACTGCACAGAGAGTTCCTGGAGCGCATCGGATTCACCGTCGAAACCGAGGATCCGTCGAACAAGTTGTTAGCTGTCGAAACCCAACTCCGAAATCCACCATTACTTCCACCGAAAGAGTAGCCTGCCGCCTGCCCTTAATACTTTTCGTCTAAACCCAGTTTGTGTTCGATTTGCCTGAGAGTCACAAGGCTCCGGATAAACGGGGACCCTTTTCGATGGAAGGAAAGTAAGACAATGCTGATGTTCTATCGAGTATCGATCGCTCAGGGAATGAAGCAGCAACACACACCAGCGCAATTGGCGGGACTTGCAGTACTGCGGGTGGCAGGCTTTAACCAGTTCGCTGCGGCGACTTGAGCGCTACCCGCACCGGCAATTCTTAACCAGTACATTTGCCAATTTGATGGGTGACAACTACAGAGAATTTGAGCGCGATTTAGACACAATTCCAAGCCACTTGAGGACGATCATGTTGGCTAATTTTTTGTGCAATTTGCTGGACGATCGTGCGCCGGAGCTTGTCTGGCAGCTCGTTTTGGCAATGAGCCGCGCCTGTGATGCGGTTTTGGCCGAGTGACACGAGTGTAATCGGGATGTTACGGAAACCGACTAGCCGGTGGTCTGTTCAACGCCCCCCCAGAAGTCCCACTAGCGCAGTGAGCACGAAGAGCAATACAAAAAGCAGTGTGTAGAAAGAGACTAACAGCAACATGCCGCGAGGCCGATCATAGGAAATCTCCCAGGTGTGAGTGCCGGAAATGTCCTCCAGAAGTGAACCGTTAGCTGCCTTTCCAGTAAGCGGATTTTCCAATAAATGACGCGATTGGCAGTGGGCGCTGCAATAGGTTACTGTTTCGAGTGTCGCGTTCGACATCTCGGTTTCAAATGCTTCGACGGTGATGAGGATGTAGTGGCGGGACCATACGGCAGGAATCGCAACAAGAAGACCGAAGGCAGTCGTCACGAGTGCTTCGGCTAATCCCCCTGCCAGACTGGACAAGCCGTGGGCCATAACAAACGCGCCGATGATGCCAAACACTGTGCCGACAAAACCAACGAACGGCGCGCAGAGTGCAATGCTGGTAAGCGTGCCCGCGCCGCGTTTCAGGTCGGCGATAAGCCGCGTGCGTGTACGCTGAATGGCGCGCTCGGCAGCGCCTACGGCTTCCACATCAGACAGGTGCGGTGCAGCCGCGAATGCAGTCAGCCCTGCGGCGACTGTGCGGGCCACGTGACCGCGAGCGTATTGGATGGCAACAGCGAGTGCCTGATTGAAGTCCCCGTCTTGCAGTGCAGGAGCCACGCTGCGGACGAAAAGACGCGAATGTCTACGAGCGGTGGCGAAGGTATAGAACCTGCTGGAGGTGATGGCGACCACATAGGCAAGCATAACGCCGAGCAGCGTTACGTCAGCTCGCATTATCCAACCCATCGAGCGCCAGAGCGCACCGAGAGTCGCTTGACACCCTCCAGTCGCTGATGAAATCAAACACAAGTCAGGCATCAAGAAGTGAGGCGCCTACAGAGCCTTTTCATATCAGGCATAGACACCGACCCAAAGGAATTGTGCTCTGAAGCCGCAACAAGGTTACTGTTGTTATCCAGGCCATAGCACGCATTGAGCCCATGATGAGTGCAATCGCGATGTAACGACAATCGTCGAGTTGGTGGAATGGACGGGCATGTTGTGAAGACGCTCTGCTGCCAGGGTTGAACGGCCAGACACGACACGTGCGGTATGTAAATCAGCCGTAGCCCCCCAAGTTCACTGCTCAATGGAGTATGAGTGGACTGGAATCGATTGGCGTACAATATGGCACCCCCGGAAAGGAAGAAGCAACATGAGTGATATCGATATACCGGGCTACGGGAAGCTCTGGGTCGCGAATAAGCCGGACCTTCCATTGCTGTTGGTGTTTGGCGGCATCGCAGTAAGGCCGAGCCAGATGGATGGAATTAAGCGGAACAAAGATGATGACAAAGCAATTCAAAGTGACGTTTACATGTGGAACTACGTGAATCCCTTGAAGAACCGGTTTCACATCTTCGTTTCGCTGCCCCCCCGTCACGTGAACGGCCCAAAGGCCTATGACGCTCTGGTGAATTCACAAGACCAGAAGTTCGCGCCCTTTCAGCGGATCCTGTTTCTCTTCTCTGGCGGCTATTTGCCCGGCATGGGCCTCCTAGGCGACAAAGCTTATGCCAACAGGTTTTCGGCCATTTTTCTGGTTGACATCTGGATGGGGAACAGCAGCTCCGCGGATTTCTACACGCACTTCGTGAATACGAACGCGGACCGGGTGAACTACGTCTTTACGCAAGGCGGGCCCGCCAACAACGATGCCAGAGACAAACTTGCGAGAAAGTTAGGCTCTCAAAAAGCAATAGAAGTGGACTCACAAAAGGGCGATGTGGGTTACATGACCCACATGCGCACCAACACAGTGGCTGTCGGCATGCTCCCCTAGCAGCCGACGCCGCGAGACCCCACAAAAGACCGAGTCAAGGTCAACTGATGCTATCACCTAAATAATGCACAGACTCCGACCTCGTCTGAGGTCCCGGAAGGAATTCCGATCCTCATTTCTGCAACTTCGCGTTTTGATTTGTCGCTGAATCCGCTCGTGTCTTGAGTTCGCTCCTCGCTCGCGCTAACTAAGTCATTCCATTTCTTGGATTACTCGCGCATAGGATTCTATGCACGTTTCCTCAACACTCCAGTGGGATGGCAAGCACCGGCAGGAACGCTCCGGGGCCAACTGTAATGCCACGAAGGCGTTCCATCAATCGCTGAAATAATCCTTTCTCCGGATACTGGTCGGTTGGGATGCCCGCGCGCGCCAGCTTTAGATGCAGGGTTGTCGCACTTGCTCTTTCGATTGCAAGGCGAGTTCACAATTCCGCCATGGCTGCGTTTCGCGGGCCCCTCTATAATCGCGGACAGCCGGATTTCCCAGGTCCGGTTCGGAACCCTGGCATTTCTTCCCTGGGTCTTCCCAGCTTGGCGAGGTTTAAGCGCTGATTCGCATACGCCCCGACGTTCGTGGTGTGCCCCGGGCCTAGTTCCCTCCCCTGCGTGAGGCGCGACTCGGCACTGTGTCCGAACGCCCCGCTGCAGATGGAACCACCAAGTATCCAGAGTCTCTTTGCCTGATGTTGGCGTTACCTTCACTCGCATAGTGCCACGCACCCGCCACTATCAGATTATGAGACAAATCGAACTGCGCTCAGTCCCCCGAGAACCCATGATGAGCGCTAATGCCGATTTTTCAGCAGTTATGAGGCAGTTTGGTCGCATTCGCCGAGCGGGAGCGCGAAAAGCGAGCTGCCATCGGACCGGGTGGGTATAAACTCGCAGATTCGGTCAACAGCCAAGGCGACTATGGAGGCCTTCATGCCACGCATCCTCTGGGCGGTGTGTCTGATCGTAACAACCACGAGCCCAGTTCGTGTGGTAGCACAAGTGTACCCATACCGGGACGGAACTCCCGGAGTGACCGGATACCGCTCGGAAGTTATGGCCGAAGTCATGATCCAGGAAAGCGAATTCGTCCGTTTGGCCGAGGCTATCCCGGCGGACAAATACACATGGCGTCCTTCCCCAGATGTGCGCACCATCGCCGAAGTTTTCCTGCACGCCAGCGCTGCCAACTATAACCTCTACAAACTCGTGGGCACTCCCACTCCGGCCGGGGTCGACACCAAAACCCTGGAGCAGTCCACCACCGACAAAGCAAGAGTCCTAGCCACGCTCAAGGCTTCCTACACCCACGCCAAGACGGCCATCCGCTCCATGCCCGACGCGGATCTGGAAAAGACTCTAGATTGGAACGGGGGGAAGATTACCGAACGGGGCGTCTTGCTCTACATCGTTCAGCACATCGCGCAGCACCTCGGTCAGCAGATCGCCTATGCCCGCTCTGTCGGCGTCGTTCCGCCGTGGACACTGGATCCGCCACGGAAGAATTAGTCCTAAATAGATTCGCGACTATCAACTGTCGATAAGGCGATTACACGTTAACTGCTGGTCATTGAGCGTAACGACGGTGTTTCGAATCCACACCGATCAGCAGAACCACGGAGATTCTGGGAACGTTACTGCCTAAGGCATTGCTTCTAATTTGGCGATTGCTGCTCTTGCCGCTTCACTCACCGTAGCCAAGTCGTCGAAGTGAATTCTTTGATCATCGTGGAGCAAGAGACGCAGTCGAGGCAGTCCTTCCTTGAAGTGCCGCTTGAGTTGCTCCAGAACACAGGTGTCGTGGAGTTTCACAATCGTTGCTGCGTCGCGTATCTCTCCGGCCGGTGGCTCCGATGAACGGAGTTCATACGCTCGAGTTTGCGAATCCACGAGGGGTCTTCGATCCTGAATACGCCATACGGGTGGACGTAGCCAAAGCAAACGCGTCATCATTCGATGGACCGAACCTGGGTACGGTGCAACCATTGAATCGAATGACCGCGATAGGCTCGTCAACCGAAACTGGTCCTAGAACCCGAGTTGTTGAACCGTCCCCACCTGGCGATTCGCCCTGTATGCAATCAGCAAGAATAACGTGTCGTTCGTCGGCAACCGCGCAAGGAATCGGCGCACCTAGGGACGACTTCGGGACATCATGCAGCTCCACAACGCGAACTCGGCCATCGACCACGTACCTTCATTTCCCTTTTTGCTCTGCGACCCTTTCCGCCACCCACTCCCCCGCTTCCCTTGTCCCGAGCGATCCGCCGATATCCTGCGTAGTCTTCTTCCGCCGCACCGCTTCAAGCACCGCAGCTTCAATCTTCTCCGCGTCTCGCGTCATCCCCAAGTGCGCAAGCATCATCGCCGCGGTCAAAATCGCGCCAAACGGATTTGCCATGTTTTTGCCTGCAATCGGCGGAGCCGACCCGTGTACCGGCTCGAACATCGAAGTCTTCCCAGGGTGAATATTCCCGCTGGCCGCCATACCTAAGCCCCCTTGCAAGCCAGCCGCCAGATCGGTAATGATGTCGCCGAACATGTTGTTGGTGACGATCACGTCGAATTGCCGCGGGTCCCGCACCATCTGCATGCAGAGTGCGTCCACATACATGTGCTGCGCTGTAATCTGCGGATACTCGCCGCTTACTTCCTTGAACACGCGCTGCCACAATCCCCCAGCGTGCGTCATGGCGTTGGACTTATCGCACATCAGAACTTTCTTGCGCGGCTGGCGGTCGAGTTTGGTGTGCTGCTCGCAATATTGAAATCCGTAGCGAATGATGCGCTCCACGCCTTTTCGCGTGTTGATGTCCTCTTGGGTAGCGATTTCGTCCGCCGTGCCTTGCTTGAACACGCCGCCCGCGTCGGTGTAAAGGCCCTCCGTGTTTTCGCGCAGCACGACGAAATCCAAGTCCTTGGGCTCGATTCCCTTCAGTGGACACAACGCGGCATCGAGCAGGCGAACTGGACGCACGTTGGCATACAAATCCATTTTGAACCGCATGCCGAGCAGAATTTCCTTGGCATGAATGTTCGTCTTGACCCGCGGATCTCCGAACGCACCCACCAGAACCGCATCGAAGTCGCGGCCGAGCATGGCAAAGCCATCCGCAGGCACAGTGGTCTGATCCCGCAGGTAGCGGTCGGCTCCCCAGTCGAAATCCGTCAGTTCAACATCGGCGCCCGATGCCTGGATCACCTTCGCCGCCTCGGGAATGACTTCCTGCCCTATGCCGTCTCCGGGGACGACGGCGATGCGCTTCCGGCTTTCCTTTTTCGTGTCCACGACAGAAAAGTTAACACAATCGTTATAATCGAACTATCGATATGGGGACTACACCACTGCAGGACCAGGGCGAGGGATTTGGCGCGGCCAGCGTGAGCGACTATCGGGGTGCGGCCACGGCTGCACGCTTCGGCGATCCGCAGGCCGAGTTTGCGGTGTTGCGTAGCGGATGCGGAGTTTATGACCTCGGCTTTCGGACGAAGATTTCGCTCACGGGCGGCGATCGCGTGCGCTGGCTGAACGGGATGGTCACCAACAACATTCGCGATCTGGCGGCGGGGCACGGGGTGTATGCATTTTTGCTGAATCCTCAGGGACGCATTTTGGGCGATCTTTATGCCTACAACCGCGGTGAGTCCATAACCGTCGACACAGACCGGGGACAAGCGGAGAAGATTCTCGCGACGTTCGATCACTACATCATCATGGATGACGTTGAAGTCACCAATCTCGCGGAGCAACTTACCGCACTGGGGCTCGCTGGGCCGGATTCGCACGCCGTGCTCGCGAAGGCCGGATTCGCGGTTCCCGAACTCCCGCCTCTGCAGATGCAAACTGTTCCCTGGCAGGGCATCGACTGCACAATAGTTCGCTGCGAAGACCCGCAGCATACGTCTTATGAGATCTGGATGGCCCCCGACCGCGTGCGGCAACTGTGGGACGCCTTGCTCGCCGCAGGAGCGACTCGAGTGGGCTCCGAGGCGCTGGAGTTGCAACGCATCGTCTCCGGCATTCCGCGCTATGGAGTGGACATCCGCGAGCGCGACCTGCCGCAGGAGACCGAGCAAGCGCGCGCCCTGAACTTCAACAAGGGATGCTACGTCGGACAGGAGATTGTCGAGCGCATTCGCTCCCGCGGAGCCGTTCACCGCAAGTTCGCAGGATTCCTGGCGGAGGGCGCGCAGGCCATTGCCGCCGGGCTCAAGGTTGTTGCCGGGGAGAAGGAAGTCGGCGAGATTACCAGCGCCGCTTCCCTGCAAACGACCGCCGGCTCAAAGACTGTGGCGCTGGGATACATTCGGCGCGAAGTGGGTTTGCCAGGACGCGAGGTGACGATGGGCTCGGTCAAAGCGACCGTAGTGCCGCTGCCAGTTACCGATAGCCTCCTGTTGCAGAAAGACAGTTCCTTGGAACAGCGCCCCGCATGACCGCCCAAGGGGGGTGCCCCATTTCTCGCACTTTGTTGGCGCGAGAAGTCGGGGGTTGGATGATTCATCGGGAAGGTCGCGTCAAGTTCGCAGAAGGGCCGAAGAATGAAGATAGAGATCAAGACTGAGCGCCGCAAATCTGGAGCGCTTGCTGAGGAGAATGTTAAATGGCTGAGAAGAGACCGGAACAATCTGGCTTCAAGGTAACGGACCGGCGGTTGTTCACTGCAGAGGGCGAGTTGCGTTCCGACATACCCGAGGACGTGCAGGAGAAGGTTGAGGCGCCGAAACTTGAGGTACCGAAACCAGCGACCCCGATCGCGACGAAAGGACCTGCGTCTGCGGAAAAGACTCCTTCGCCCGTCGAATCCGATCTCTACGCGGATCGCGAAATGCCGGTCCCGCCCACCAGCGCCGAGCAGGAGGCCCAGGCCGCCGCCTACCACCAATCCTCCAAGGACCTGGATACACAGGTCGAGCTCAGCGGACATTCCGCCAAAGATTTCGAGATCACGTTTGAACGCTTCCTCGCCTCTCTCTACATGAGCGCCATGGTGCAACTGGGATTAATGCGCCAACAGGGCGCGCAGCCCGCGGTCGACATCATCGGCGCGCGTCAGACGATCGACACCCTGAGTCTCATCGCAGAAAAGACCAAAAACAATCTCACGTCGGCGGAAGAGAATTTCCTCCAGAACAGTCTTTATGAGTTGCGTATGGCCTATGTCGAAGTGACCAACGCGCTCGCACGGCCTCCGCAGACCGGCCCCGCCACCGGAACCACCGGAACCAGCAGAAGATGAGAGCGACCTTGACCGTGCTCGGCAGCGGTACGTCGATGGGCGTGCCTACGCTGGGCTGCGACTGTGCCGTGTGCCATTCGAGCGATCCTCACGATCGCCGCACGCGCCCGTCGATCATGCTCGAGTACGACGGTAAAGTCGCCCTCATCGACACGACTCCGGATTTTTACCTCCAGGCAGTCCGCGAGAACATTACCCGCGTAGACGCCGTACTCTACACCCACACCCACGCCGACCACATACTGGGAATCGATGACCTGCGACCTCTCAGCTATCGCCACAAACCGCAGAAGTTGCCGCTCTACGCGCGACCCGAGGCGGCGGCGTTTCTCCGCAGGATGTTCAGCTACATCTTCGACGCCGACTATAAATTCGGCGGCCTGCCTTTGCTCGAACTGCGCCCCATTGACGGTCCTGTGGATGTGTTGGGAGTGAAGTTCGAGCCGATAATTTTGATTCACGGGGAAACGCAGATCAATGGCTACCGCTTTGGCTCGGCTGCCTATCTCACCGACCACAGCGAAATCCCGGAGTCGTCGCTGCATCAACTGGAAGGGTTGGACATCCTGTTTCTGGATGCGCTCCGCCATAAGCCTCATCCAACCCACTCGACAGTCAAAAATTCGCTCGCCATCGTGGACCGGCTGAAACCGAAGCGCGCCTTCTTCACGCACATTTGCCACGACCTAGGGCATGAAGCCACCAACGCTACCTTGCCGCGTAACGTGCGTTTGTCGCATGACGGGATGAAACTGGAATTTGAAATTTGAACTTCTTTGCTACTGATTTGGCGGAGGAAGGCGAGTGAGAAAAACCCAAGCCCTATTCTCCGCCGAGAGCGCAGAGTGGGCCGAGACAACGGAAGTTTCAGAAGGACGCGTCGAGGCTTCGCTCAGCGATCTCGGCGGTTAATTCTTGTCGATGCAGGTTTTCCACAAACTCGAAGACGTTCCGGCAGACTTCGGCCCCGCGCTGGTCAGCGTGGGCAATTTTGACGGAGTCCACCGGGCGCATGCGCACGTGTTGCAGCAGATCGTTTCGCGGTCAAGAGCCAGCAAAGCAAAGGCGGTCGCAGTAACCTTTGATCCACATCCCACGCGCATTCTGCGTCCGGATGCCGATTTCAAGCTTCTTACACCCACTGCGGAAAAGCTCCGACTGCTTGAAGCCACCGGGATCGATGCCGTGCTGGTCCTTCCCTTCGGTCGCGATCTCTCTCTGATGACGCCGCGACAATTCGCCGAGCGCATTCTGAAAAAAAGGCTGCACGCTTCCGAAGTGCACGAAGGCTTCAATTTTAGATTCGGTCACAAAGCGTCCGGCGACATGAATCTGATGGCCGAACTCGGGCGCGAGATGGGATTTGATGTCAAGGTCTATCCCGAGATGACCTTGCGCGGTGAAACCGTCTCCAGCAGCCAGATTCGCAAGCTGCTCACTGCCGGACGCGTCAGCCGCGCGCGCCATCTTCTGGCGCGTCCATTTTGCATTCTCGGCACACCAGGCCGCGGCCGCGGCTACGGCTCGAAATACACCGTGCCCACCATCAACCTGGCCCGCTACGAGGAACTCGTTCCCCGGGACGGCGTCTACATCACCTGGACGCGCGTCGGCAGCGAGCGTTTTGATTCAGTCACGAATGTGGGCAACCGGCCGACATTTGGAGCGGATTTGTTTGCCATCGAAACCCACTTGTTGGACTTCCATCCCCTGGAACTGACTCCGGAAACCGAAGTTGAAATATGCTTCCTCGAACGTCTGCGCGATGAGATCAAGTTCCCGTCCGTAGACACTTTGCGAGAGCAGATTGGCAGGGACGTGAAAAAAGCCCGGCGATACTTTCATTTACTCGAAAGAGCAAGCGGTAACGCCGGGAAGCATTGAACACCGTTCGTACGTGCTCTTCCGATTAACCACCCCGCCGCAATTCGTCGCTAGAATGTAGTTTCATTCAGGACTTATAACTCATGGACAAATTCATCATTCGCGGCGGAGACCCGCTGCTCGGCACTGTCCGGGTCAGCGGCGCGAAGAACGCCGCACTCCCGTGTATGGCTGCCGCGCTGCTCACCGACGAACCCGTCATTCTCGAGAACATTCCTCAGGTTCGCGACATTCAGACCACGCGCAACCTCCTGGCCGCCATGGGTGCCGAAGTCGAACTCGGCTACGGACGCGCCCAGCATCGCACCACGATCCACTGCGCCACCCTCTCCGCTCCTGAAGCCTCCTACGAACTAGTCAAAACCATGCGCGCCTCCACGCTGGTCCTGGGACCGCTCGTCGCTCGCTGCGGACACGCCCGCGTTTCCCTTCCCGGCGGCTGCGCCATCGGTCAAAGGCCCATTGATCTTCATATCAAGGGGCTCGAACAGCTTGGCGCAAAGATCGTGCAGGAACACGGCTACGTCGAAGCCACCGCCGACCGACTCAAGGGCGCGGAAATTGTTTTCGACAAGATCACCGTCACCGGCACCGAGGACCTGATGATGGCCGCGACCCTCGCGGACGGCGAAACCATTCTGCAGAACTGCGCTCGCGAGCCCGAAGTAGCCGACCTGGCCGCCCTTCTGAACAAGATGGGCGCGAAGATCGAAGGCGCCGGAACATCCACGATCCGGATCAAAGGCGTGAGCAAGTTGAAAGGCGCCAAGCACCGCATCATTCCTGACCGCATCGAAGCCGGCACGTTCATCATCGCCGGGGCTATGACGGGAGGCGATCTCAACATCGCCGGCTGTGACCCGTCGCACCTCGAAGCGCTCCTCGGCAAACTGCACGAGGTCGGCGTCAAAACCAGATCCACGGCTGACTCCGTCCGCGTCATGGGCGACAATCCTTTTACGGCCGTTGACCTGTCCACCGAAGAGCATCCCGGATTCCCCACCGACT
>CAZILJ010000845.1:0-7338 GCA_964539915.1 uncultured Acidobacteriaceae bacterium
TGTTGTAGGGTCATTGATGTCGCCGCTAGCGAGCGTGATGCCGGCTCGGAATTGGTCGCCGAGGTCGGCGGTCGCGTTAAAGCGCGCACGAACGCGGGCGCGCGCGCGGTCCAGCGATTGATCCGTGGGTCCACCGAAGAAGGGTTCTCCGCGAAGCCGAACGTCGCCGCTGAACGAGACTGGGCCAAGACCTTTGATTTGTCTTTCAAGATTCCGGATACGTTCATCGGAGCTACCAGCGTTCTGGTTGTTCTTGTCGGCTGATGGTGTTTGACGCTCGGTCGCAACTGTGGAGGTGGCTTGCGAAACTCGAGCGTCGGCAGGCGGGGTCGCGGAAGGAGCGGTGGAATTGGAAAGCGCGGATTGTGCCGGCTGCCCGGCCTGATCCTTATTCTGCAGTTGTGCCTGCAATGCCTGAATCTGCTGCTGCTGTGCGGCGAGAGCGTCTTTCAACGCCTGAATGTCGGCGGCGGTGACTGCCGGCGAGGCCGCCGCAGGGGCAGATCCGTTTGCCGGAGACGCGTTGGAAACCGTTTCGGTTTGTGCCCAAACTCCGATCGTGAACACCGGCATCAGGACTGTGAAAAGCAAGGTCTTATTCCGTTTCATGGAAGTACGGTTCTCTCCTTTAAGTTCGTTCTTGCAACTGTTACTCCAATGGTGGAGTTCAACAGGAAGCCGTCGATCACGGCTGCGGTGTTGACGTTTTGCTTTTCTCAGGTCCCATTGCTTCTGCCCTGGCCCTCCGCATCCCGCAATATACGACAAGTACAATAAACATAGTAGAGATTAGACTGAATGGCAAAATTGTTGTTGGCAGCGCTTGTCTCCGGGAGATTCAGTTCGATCCGCTCCGAGTGTCCTAGGTAGCGGGCGTCAACCCCCACTTGTTTTGCAAACGGCGCTCCATCCCCTTGAACACAATCCCGTCCACGACGTAGCCGATAGCGATGATCAAGATCATGACGGCGATGACGGCGCTCATGTCGTTCAAGTCGCGGCCCATCATCAGCACCTGGCCCAGACCAAGACTGAGGTAAAGCATCTCAGCGGTAATCAGGGAGCGCCAGGCGAATGCCCATCCTTGCTTCAGACCCGAGACGATGAAGGGGAGGCTCGCAGGCAAGAGCACGTACCAAAAGAGTTTGAAGCCCTTGGCGCCGAGATTGCGACCGGCCTGGCCAAAGATCTTCGGCATCTGCTTGCGGCCATCTTCCATGGCCAAGGTGACAGACAAGAGCGAACCCATGACGACGACAAAGAGTATGGCATTCTGGTTGAGCCCGAACCACAGCAGAGCCAGAGGCCACCAGCAAATGCTGGGCAAACTTTGCAGGCTCACGAGCAATCCGCCCATGGTGTCTTCGAGGAACTTATTGCTGGCCACTCCTAATCCGAGGAACATTCCGAGTACGACGGAGATGGCATAGCCGATCAGGACGCGTTCCATGCTGACGCGGATGGCGATCCAGTAGGTGTGGTCCTGGAATCCGGCATACAAGGCTTCGCCGACGCCCCACGGCGTGGGAAACAGATAGGGCGGCCAGATCTTGAGTTCGGCGAGCAGGGTCCACAAGCCGAAAAGCGCCGCGTAAAAGATGATGTAGCGTGCGGCGCGTTTCATACTCGGAGTGCTCCTTCGACCCCGACTTTTATGCGAGGTTTTACTCCCTCGTTGTATTCGACGTCAAGAGAGTGGTTAATCTCTTCACGTAATTCGTCAAGGATTTCGCGTGCAGCACGGGCGACGTCGGGGTTTTCCAAGTGGCGAGGGCGGGGCAACTCGACAGGGAATTCGCTCTTCACACGACCGGGGCGAAAGGTGAGAAGAACAACCCGGTCGCCGAGGCGAACGGCCTCACGAACATTGTGCGTTACAAAAATGATGGTGCGCCCGGTTTCGCTCCAGATGCGTTCCAACTCATCGTGCAGCAGGTCTCGAGTTTGCGCGTCGAGCGCGCCAAAGGGTTCGTCCATCAGGAGAACGTCGGGCTCGGTGGCGAGTGCGCGGGCGATGGCAACGCGCTGCCGCATGCCCCCGGAAAGTTGATGGATGTAGCTGTCTTTGAATTTTTGCAGATGCACGAGGCGCAGATAGTGAAGGGTCTTCTCGGCGCGCTCCGCTTTGGGGACGCCCTTCATCTTCATGCCGAACTCGACGTTCCGGCCCACCGTCAGCCAGGGAAACAGGGCGTGCTCCTGGAAGATCATGATGCGGTCGGTGCCAGGACCTTGCACCGGCTTGCCGTCGACCAGGATCTGACCGGAAGTCTGCCGGTGAAGGCCGGCGATCAAATGCAGCAGAGTGGACTTTCCGCAACCGGACGGACCGACAATACACAGGAACTCGCCGGTGTGCACTTGAAGATTGATGTCGTCGAGAGCCAGTAAGCGCTCTCCGCTCTGCGTGGGGTAGCTCAGGCATATCCGGCTGAGGCCGACCTTGGGCGTCTCCGGCGACACCGCCTGGACACTGCCTGCCGAGACGGAAGCTGATTTTCCGCGCGCATCGCCGGCGAGGGCAGGGAAACGAGGGTCGACCGGAACCGGGAACTGAGCGGAAAGATCGTGCGCACGAGTGCTCATTGAATCGCCTTTCTGCCTTTCTCCGCGAGGACCTGGTTGAGTAGCGACAAGTCGTAGAGAGCAGAGAGGTCCGGTTTCTGCCGGCCGAGAAATCCGTTGTCGAATGCCTGCTGAGCGGCCGTGTTCAGGGCAGCATGCAGCGGGTCGTAGGTCGCCTGCATGCGAGAGAAGGCTTCCTCGAGAACCAGGGAGGGAAGTGCCTTGGCGGTTTCAGTTTGAATTTGCTGGTTCAGAAGTTTCTTGGCTTGGGGTGGATTCGCGTTGATCCAATCGGTCAACTCGATGTGGGCGCGGATCCAGTTTTTTACGAGGTCGGGATGAAGCTTGAGGAACTTAGTATTGACGACGAGCAGACCGATGACGAACTGTCCGTTAGGCCACAGAGTGCGCTCATCGACAAAAAGCCGGCCGTTGCCCTCGTGGATCAGGCGCGTGGCCCAAGGCTCTGGAGCCCAGGCTGCATCGAGGTCTTTCTTGAGGAACAGAGTTAACTGGTCGGGATTGGCCATGGGAACGATCTGGACGTCGCCGCCCTTGTCGTTGGTTTTCATCCCGTGAGTGGCGAGCCAGTTGCGCAAAGCGACGTCTTGGGTGTTGCCGAACTGCGGAGAGGCCACGTGCTTGCCGTGGAAATCCTGCGGCTGGTTGATGCCGGAATCGTTACGAACGATCAGAGAAGCGCCGCCGCTCGCCGCACCGGCCACCACGCGAAGGGCCTGGCCGCTCGAGCGGACGAAGCCGTTGATGGCAGGGTTGGGACCGACGTAGGTGATGTCGATCGCGCCGGCAAACAGAGCCTCGATCGCGGAGGGTCCGGCGTTGAAGCTAGTCCACTGAACCTTAACCTGTGGGCCCATCGCCTTATCGAACCAGCCATTCGCTTTTCCAACCATGGCTTGGGGATGAGTGAGGTTGGGGAATGCGCCCACGCGAATGGTGCTGGCCGTTCCTTGGGCCCATGCCGTCACCGTGGTCGCGAAGCACAACCAACTAACCAGGAGGCGTCTACTCACTGGCATGGCCGTCGATCATTTTATTCCTCATAGCCACCTTATTCTATAAAGTCCATTGAAGTAATAGACATTATAGAGGTCCTGGAGATGCAAGTGCGCTTCCATTCGCCCGCACGTTGCCGGCGCGATTTAATGTCGTGGATTCAATTGCTTAGCAGTGGCGCTCAGGGCCCGGTGGAAATCCGAGGTGCAGGAGATTGCAGTTTAGGGGCAAGGAATGTGCGTCGCAGGGGCGCGCACACCGTCGCTGAAACTGGACGCCCGGGTCAGGCGGAAACTCGGAGAACCGACACCGTGATGTTGTCGGGACCACCGAGGTCCAGCGCCATCTCTACCAACTTGAGGCACACTTCCGCGGGCGCAAAGGATTGAGCGACGCGGGCCAGTTCCCGTTCGCCCACCACTCCCCAGAGGCCGTCGGTGCAAAGCAGGAGTGTGTCGTCCGGTTCCAAGGGAAAGGGACGATCGGGAAAGTGAGGTGCGATGCCCTTACCCGAACCGAGGGCAGCGGTGAGGATGTGGCGCTGAGGATGGGTCTCGGCGTCCTCAGAGCGGACGACACCGCTCTCGACGAGCCTGCCGACGTAGGAATGGTCGCGGGTAAGCCGGGATATGGTTTCCGAGCGAATGTGGTAAAGCCGGCTGTCGCCAACGTGAGCGAAATGAAGCTGGCGGTCGACGATGGAAAGCGCGGTGCAGGTGGTTCCCATTCCGTAGAACTGGGGATGCTCTAAGGCGTAACGCTGGATAATCTGATGAGCCGATTCGAGAGCGGCGAGCAGAGTCAGTTGTGGATCGCCACCAAAAGAATGGTCGTAGACGTGGCGCACGGTTTCCACCGCGAGGCGGCTGGCCTCTTGTCCACCTTCGTGCCCGCCCATCCCATCGGCGATAACGGCGAGCCGGCCCTTGCGGAGGAAATCGTCATCGGAGTCGGGCTCCCAATAAAGGTAGGAGTCTTCGTTATTGCTGCGCAGGCGGCCGATGTCGGTCAGACTGGCCGCTTCGATTCCGGGCTTTGGAGTCTTGCAATCAATCGCCATAACTTGAAAGGCGCAAGCGTGTTTTTGGCGGAACCTTGCTGCGATGATTTGAGCGATTAATTCCTGGAATCGAGAAACCCTTCGTGGCCCCGGTCATTATAAGGGAAGGTCGAAACTCTCAGCTTCCATGCCGGCCTTGCAGGCTGGAGGTGAGTTTCGGCTACTTTATCACTTAGACTGTCAAAACGGACAGCGCAGCTATTTTTGTTCGGGAAACCGAACAGTGCGCCTTATGTGACAAGGAGTTTATGCAGAAAACGCTGCGGGTTGTGGTTGGTCTGCTGCTGCTGACAGCGCCCTTGCTAGGGCAAGGCAAGCGGCTATGGGTGCTGCGGGCGCCGGGAGAGATGGTTGAATATGACGCGACGACATTTGCTGTGAAGCAGACGATCAAAGTTCCACCCGAGGCTGTTCAGTCGCCGTCGAGCGTTAGGGTGAACCGTACGGGTCAGATTCTGTTTGCGACGCCGGTGCCGCTTCCGCTTGCGGAGGAGGATGTTGCGAAGGCGCAGAAGGCGTGGCTCTGGAATGGACGCAGCGCCACCACGATCGATGCGGGAGTGACGCGGGAGGTCCACGCCACGGGATCGAATCAGGCGATTACAGAGTCAGCTCCGCTGCCTTTTCTTTCGGCGGACGGAAGCCATTTGTGGTGGTTTGTTAACCAGGCGCGGCGGTTGCAGCGGGATGGATTGGATCTTTCGACCACTACGACGTGGCAAGCCTGGCAAACCGATCTCAGCGGCGGGGCACGGGAAGTGCTGGCAACAGAGAAATTCCCGGAATGCCGCTGTGCGACGGGGACGTGCGAAGAGAGTTGTCCGTATGGATCTTTTTGGGCACCGGACGGCGGGGTGGAGAAGTTTTTCCTGATGACACAGTTTGTCGCGGGGCAGACTGAGCCGCAATACAAGGCGAGCACGCTTTATCAGGCACAGGGCGGAAAGTGGACGGCAAACCCGCTGAGTGAGCCGTTGCTGCGCACGCTGGATGCGGCACCCGGAGGAGATGAAATTGTCGAGGCGATTCCCGATACGGGGTGCTGCGGGTGGTCGAATCAGAGCAACGACCAGACGCTGGTGGTGAGTGGGGGAAAGAAGCGCACAGTATTTGACGAGCAGGCCACTTATAAGAATTCTGACTACGATGTGAGCTTCTACAGCGCCACGGCGCAATTGTCGCCGGAACTGGGATATGTGGCGATGACAATTGTCTCGACGGCGCAGGCCAATAAGCCATTTCAACTGGCGGAGGAAGGGCAGGCGAATCCGGAAGAGTCGCAACGAATCCGCAAGACGTTGGCGGAATTGCCGGCAGTGGAGGTGAAAAGGATGGAGGATAGGCCGCGGCGCGTGGCTTATGTGCCGCATGCGGCGTTAGTGGGATGGATGAGCGAGAAGGAAATTCTGATGGTGGAGGATCATTTGCTCGTCGTTTACAACTTCGAGACCGGGGTGCGACGGAAGTCCGGTGTGCGAGTGGGGGACGCGGCGAGCGTTTTTCTGCGGTAGGTTCGCGGAGGCGAGCTACGCTCGGCGGACAGCGGAGGGGCGGTCCCCACATTACTACCGCGGCCTTCCCACCTTCAAAACCCGTCTCGACATTTCTGGTCTGCTGTCCCCACCTCGCTAGAGCGCGGCTCTGCGCTGGCCTGTGCGGTAGATCATCCAGCCCAGCAAATTTCCTCCGAGTATCACAAGCGCAATCTTCAGGGCATATTTCCACCCGCTGGCCACGGGGATCACGGGTAACACCGAAAGCGAGACGAATAGGAGCGTGACCAGGAACCCGGATGCGGCGCCCATCCGCATCCACGGTCCGGGGCGAAGGCCCTTCTCTTTCGCGGAGAACAGTGGGATGGCAAACTTGGCCAGGTAGGCGAGACCATAAAACGTCCACGCCCAGATCTGCAGGAGAACGAAAGACTCCTGGCTGCCCGCGCCGATGAGAACGGCCATGCTGGCGGCGAGCGCCACGCCTCCCATGAAAAGAGTCGAGTTCACCGGCGTGCGGTACTTGGGATGGAGGCGCGTAAACCAGCTCGGAAGCAAGCGATCCCAGCCTGCAACCAGGGGCAACCGGGTGTTGGCCGAGAAATAAATGGTGTAGCTGCAAAGATAGTTCATCAGCAACAGAAGAATCACGATCGAGACCAGCGGACCCACGGGCCCGAAGATGGCGAATCCGCGGTTGAGCGCCTGGGGAATGGGCCCGATCACGTCGATGGCTTCGGGAGAAACGAAAGCAAGAATTCCGCTGGATCCCAGGATATAGAGCAGCGCGATGAGGGGGGCGGTGAAAGCGATGGAGCGAGCGAGGTTGCGTCCGGGATTCCGGGATTCTCCAGCGAACACCGCGACATACTCGAAGCCAGACAAGGCACCGAAGGTCATCTTGCTGAAGACGCTGAGGCTGAACAGCGTCATGGCAGGCAGTACCAACGGGAGCGGATGATACGACGGCAGGCGTCCGCGCCAGACGTGAAAGTAGGGGAGGACGATGACCACCCCGAGAATAAGAACCGTGACCATGCTTCCCGCATTGCTGATCCACTTGCCCACGCTCAGCCCGAGGCGGGCGATTAACATCATGGCGGCGATCAAGGAGATGGAAGCGGCGATCAGTGCAGTTGAGTTGGAGGCTACCCATGCTGCTTGGGGGAACGCGTAGGAGATGTATGTGGTGGTGACCAGAGC
>CAZILJ010000846.1:0-3087 GCA_964539915.1 uncultured Acidobacteriaceae bacterium
TTGCTAATCTCCAGGCTCTGTGTCCGTGCCCAGGCGCAACAGCTGCAAGGGCGTTTTTACTCCGAAGCAGACAGTTACATCGTAGGCGGACCCGTGCTCTTTAATCTGGAGATCAAGAACACTGGTAGCGAAGACGTGTACTTGCACGCGAAGAATCCGAGCGGTCGTTTGGACACCTGCGCGTTCTCCGTTCAGCGACGAACTCTGCGGCCTGTGGCGCAAACTGGAATGCCGAATACGCGATGCGGCGTTTGCATTAAAACCGGGGGAATCGGAACAGGCGCAGTGGCCACTGAATTTCTGGTATCAGTTCGAAGGAGAAGGCGAACACGAAGTGAGTGTTACAGGCCACACCGAAGACGAACCCTGGTCCGCATTCACGCTATCGAAGGCTTGGGTCACAGCGGAGATGCCAGCGATCAGACGTTGATAAGCGGCTACTTGGAGGACAAGGACGGGCGCATTCAGCTGGCTGCCATGGTGGCGATCGCATAGCTGGGAAAGGCAGACGCCGTATCTCAGCTGCAACCCTCATCCTCCACGACAGCGCAAGCCGCGGCAGCGATATGTTGGTTCAATTCCACGGTGCGCTCCGCTGCGCCGCGGCCGCAGCTGTCACCTGGATTGCAGTCGTCGCAATCGACGGCCGCTCCTTCCACTACGACGTCAACGATCGTTTTGTCGGGTTGCGTTACGTGGTGTAAATGCGTGTAATGCGTTAGCTTTCCTGTTCAGCGCCAATCCTATGTTCCCAAAGATTATGCGTTGAGCTATTCCACGACTCCTGAATCGGTCGAGGCCCTGATTAATTCCATTCCCGACAAGGACACGAGCAGGCGCGAACGGATACGCACAAGCCTGACCGGTCTCACCGGGCATTCAGTAGACAGCGGAGTCGACCACCTGTCCCCTGAAAAGACCCAGAATGCCTGCCGTTTCCGGTGGCGAGAAAACAAAGGAAAGGTGCGTTTTGCTGAGCGCCTTGAATTTGTTTGCCCCATGAAATGACGGCCGCCTCTGCCGTCATGGGTTGGCAGGGAACGTCGTTGCTGAGTGAGACTGCAACCGCAATGGTCGCCTGAATCGAGGTTGGACGTCGAGCTATCCGCCGGCCTTTAATTCGGTGAGGACCTGCTTGGCAATTTCTTTCAGGGTTTCGAAGACTCCGACGCCCTGGAAGGCGACTGCTTCGACGATGGCTTCATTCTTTTTGCGCAGTTCTGTGGCGAGCAGATCGACCGGGAGAATGTTGGGCAGGTCGCGCTTGTTCAACTGCAGCACGTAGGGAATTTTGTTGAAGTCGTAGCCATGTTCCTTGAGATTCGACATCAGGTTTTCGAGCGCTTCGACGTTGGCATCCATGCGCTGCTCCTGGGAGTCGGCCACGAATACGATGCCGTCCACACCGCGCAAAATGAGCTTGCGGCTGGCGTCGTAAAAAACCTGGCCGGGGACGGTGTAGAGGTGGATGCGCGTCTTAAAGCCGCGGACCGAACCGAGGTCGAGCGGCAGGAAATCGAAGAACAACGTACGCTCGGTTTCGGTGGCCAGCGAGATCATCTTGCCCTTCTGCTGGTCCGCGGTCTTCTGGTAAATCACCTGAAGATTCGTGGTCTTGCCGCCCAATCCGGCGCCGTAGTACACGATCTTGCAATTGATCTCACGGGCTGCGAAGTTGATGAAACTCAAGACTTTCCTCAATGCAGGCATACCCTCAGGGGGTTGCCGCTTACACTAATCCCTTTTGGAGGCTCGGGGCCTTTATATCATATGGGAGGTGCCGAACGCAGGTTACTCAGGTGACCCCGGCACCCGGGCAGCTACCTGAAAACCCGACGAATGAGCTCAACGGGGCGCCGCGATCGAATAATAGCCATCCTTGGCGGAGACCTTTAGATCTTTCTTGTCTACGATTACCTCGATGCTGCGGTAGGGTGAGCTGCCGGTTGTGGGCTTGGGGACATATCCAAGCGTGTATTGATTTCGCGCCTCGGAGGCGATCTCGGCATACGCGTCCTCGATGGCATTACGGGAGAGCTCACTATAAACCTGACCGCCGCAGGTCGCCCAAACATACTTGGGAAGGAGGTTGCTGTAACCCTGCCGCAACAGGTGGAGCTTGTCGAGTTGACGGTAAAGCGGTAACGCCCCGCTGTCGAGCACAACCGCTTTGACCTGGATGTCTCTGGTCTCGAGTACCTTCAGAACGTCTTTGTAGCTTGCCCTGCTGCCCAGTTCCCGGCCATCACTGATCACGAAGATGACCTTGCGGCGGGTGCGGTCACGCCTGGTTAGATCTTGCGCCGCGCGCAGGATGGCGTCGTTCAAAACGTGCGCTTCCCGGGGGGGAGTGTTTACCGGCTGGATAATCGGTCCACCGACAGGAGCGCCGTTGACCGTCGGTCCGGAAGCCAGCGGTCCATTCAGCACGGGGGGCCCGTTATTGCGGCCGCGCACGATCTTCATTTGGTCAAGCGCGGCCGTTAGTCTCTCGGGCCTGCTGAAGTCTGTGACCTCGCTGACGGTGCTGCTGTAGGTGTAGAGAGCTACCTCATCGTAGGGACTGAAGGCGCCCACAAGCGAACCGTAGGTCTGGTTCACCTTTTGAAGAGCTACGTCGGCGATACCGACGTCGAGCACAACGGCCACGGAAAGTTCGAAGGGGTCGCTGGAAAAGTATGTCAAAGTTTGTTTCTTGCCGTTTTCGAGCACAGTGAAATCGTTGTAACTCAAGCCATAAACGCGCCTCCCATTGGGGTCTTTCACCATGACGGGAAGCTGCACGAAGCTGGTCGAGACCGAAATCGTGTACAGGTCCTCTTTCGGGTTGATCTGGTTCTTAGGAACCTTGCCCGAAGGTACGGTTTCAACTGGCGGCATCGGAGCCGGAGGTTGCTTCTCGTGAGCCGGTCGCGAGGTAGAGTCTTCGGGGAACGGAATCGGTTCGGTGCTCTTGCCCGGCTCCGGCGGTACGGCAGCTGGAAGCTTCGGTTCCGGAGGCTGGACGGTCGATGGCGCGTCGGGAATGTCCTGGGCTGGTTTGGAACCGGCGGGGGGCTGGGACTGAGGCAGGCTTTCGCCGGACTG
>CAZILJ010000847.1:0-3366 GCA_964539915.1 uncultured Acidobacteriaceae bacterium
TGATTTGTAGTCAAGATCATGAGGGCATGCACATGAAATTTACGGTACTGACGTAAGGGAAGTGAAGCAGGCAACGTTTATGAACTTCACCAGATTTCGAGGCATGATTTGCTGGACCTTTGGACTGCTGGCATTGGCCACGGTCGCCCATGCGCAAAAGTCACGGGTATTTCATGGGGAAGTGTCCGACAGTCAATGCGCCTTGAACGTTCACTCGCTAACCCGGTCCCATCAGGAGATGCTCAAGTCGAAGTCGATGGGCGGTACGTCGAATACCTGCTCGGTGTATTGCATCGAGCACTTGGGGGGCTATGTCGTCCTCTCAGTGGGCAACGACGTGTATCGTCTCGATCGAGCTGATCTGGTGCACGGCTATGAGGGACAGCGAGTTGTGGTCACAGGCAGTCTTGACGAAAAGCTCAAACAGATTCACGTGGTGAAGATCGATCTGGAGCACTAGCGCTTTTCCTGGCTGCTTCTGATATCAGAAATACCGCGAGGATCGCCATTTCCGGCTCAATCGGAACTCGGTAGCGCGGAGCAGGGAATACGACGTAGTAGATCGATGGATACAACAAAATCAGCCAGAAAATCAGCCAAGCTCCCGGTTTGCGTAACCGCAGCGCGCGGACCAATCCCCAGAACATCAGCACCGACGAAGCCAGGAACAGCGAGTTCTTGACGTCGTTCAACCACCACGGCTGCGTGGCTTTCGGCGGTCCGGCCCAGTAGTAGATGAATCGCTTGAGGGACAGGCCTACGAAACGTCCATAGTCAGCCTTGATGTAGTCAAGCGCTTCCCGCTTGCGCATGGCTACGTAAGCAAGCTCGCCCATCGCCTGGTACTGCCGCATCGCGTAGAGATCCTGCGTGGGGTGCAGGTACTCCATCCACGTCCCGTCGGCGCCATTGCCGTTGCCCAGGCGGAGTTCCGCACCGAAGTTGTCACGGATGAAAATGAATCGGCCAAATGTCTGCTGGTTGCGGACCAGCCATGGCGCGATAAACGCAAAGAAGACGACCGATGACAGCACGACGCCCGCCCAGGATCGCTTGCCGCGCTGCGCCTGCCTGTAGCCCGCCCACAGTCCCGCAGCCGGAAGAAAGGACAACAGGGACGTGCTGTTGAGCGCAGCCATGCCCCATAGCGAGCCGAACGCAATCCACGGCTGCAAACCGTCGCGATCTTCGAGCGTGAGAGCGAGCCAAACGATCGTGGTCAGCAACAGAGCGGACAAGCTGGTTTCCCAAATCCAGCGTGTGGACCAGAACATAACGTTGGGCAACAGGGCCCACGTCCATGCGGACGCGACGGCGACTTTCTCAGAAAAGATGCGCCGCCCGATCTGGAAGATTGGAAAGCAGGTCAGGGCCGAAAAGAAGCTGTTTAGCGTCAGCAGCACGAAGGCGGACACCTTGGAATAGATTCCGAAGAGAAGGAAGACGCCGGCCGTCAGGTAAGGGTAAAGCGGAGGCTCCCAGGCGGTGGGCCCGGTCGTCGGGCCAAAGGGATTGCTGAAGCCATGGCCGGAGGCGAGCGACGCGCCGATGCGGCCCATCTCCCAACCAAATCCGAAATTCTCGTCGGAGCCCTTGAACCGATAGGTATGGCCGATGACGATCCAGCCGAAACGCAGAAAAAACGCGATGGCGACGATGCAGCCGGGCGAACCGAGGATGCATCTCCATGCGTCCGGGCGCCGCGCGGAACTCTGTGCGTGATCGGCCGCAGGTGATCTGGATGGCATGGATGGTTCTATTTGTAGCTGAGGGAAGCATGATGGGCAACTTCGGGATCCGACCGCTATGCGGGAAGTGGGTTGTACCCGATTCAAATGGCCACCAGGAGAGAGGCACCGATCCGGGCTCATCCAGCATACTAGAGTTAGGCGGCGGGACCGACAACCTCCCCTGGATGGTCGCGAACGATCCGTATCGCGGCTGGTTTACGGTGGCGCTGGTATCTTGCCGGCTGTTCCGATGACGTCTGGCTCTCCGGCGCGGCGGGCGAGGACGCCCGCCGGACAGCCGTCGGGAAGGCGGCGCGACCTCCCGCTTCCGGTCAGAACGTCAGGCGCAGCCCGAACTGAATTTGCCGCTCTGGTGTTGCCTGGTTTGTGCTTGTGGAAAGTCCGAAGTTAGTACCCCCCATGCCTCCGTTAGGCGTGGCGAAAATCGTGTGGTTCATGATATTGAAGAACTCCGCGCGGAACTGGACGCTCGTCCGTTCCGTGATATGGGTATCCTTGATCAGCGAGGCGTCAAAATCCCACCACGCCGGGCCGACGAAGGTGTTGCGCCCTAAATCTCCCGGGGTGACCAGCGAGCTACCGGGCGCGGTTGGTGGTATACCGAAGAAGCCGGTCCCGAGCCCCCAGGGAATATTAGTCTGCTGCCCAATAGGCACCCCGGGAGTTAGACCGATTAGTGCATCGGAGAAAAATTGATAAGGCCCTCCGGGTAAGTGTTTGCGAGCGTACGTTGGCTTCTGGAGCAGGTTTGGCCGGGCACCCGTAATGCCTTCCACGACATCGGAGCCGAACTCCGTAGTGACGAAGTCAAAAACTGTAAACGGACTTCCCGACTGGGCCGAGAAGATCCCCATCGCCTTCCAGCCTTGCGCCAGCCTGTGGGGAACGCGAGAGAAGTGTCCGAAGGGAAGGTCGTACTCGAAGTTGCCAACAAACCGCTGGCCAATGCTATAGCTGGAGAGCCCACGCTCGCACGACACGCATAGAGGATTGTTCGGGACGATTCCGCCGTTCGACCCCCCGGAACTCCATACGGCGTCGGCGTTCGTCAGGTCTTTTGCCCAGGTGTAATTGGCCTGGAACTGGAGGCCATGCGTGGGTGTAATCTTGCGCGCCTGCACTTGAAGGGCGTTGTAGGTGGAGTGGGCGTTGTTGGTGATCATTTCAAGTTCGCCAATGCCCGGAGTGATTCGAGTGATGGGAGCGAACTGCGGCAAAGCGCCGCTGAATGCATTCGGATAGTTCGAGTTGTAAAGGTTTACGCCGTTATTGAGGATGTAGGCAGCCTGGCCGGCAATACCTCCGGGAAATTGGTGTTCCAATGTGACATTGCCGCTGATCGTGTATCCATTGGTCAGCTTACTCGAGGGATAATCCCCGTTCAGCGGGCCAAGGATGGCCGCGTACGGCGCAATCTGCACCGGAGTATTGGCCGGGACGGTTTTTGAGTTCGTGTACTGCGTCGTTCCCGCAAGGTTGGTCAAAAAGGGGAGACTAACGGGCTGTGCGGTCAGGCTATACGGCCCGCCGGATATAGTGTTGAGCGAAGCAATGGGGAAATTCACCAAAGCCTGATCCGGATAAACGGTAGGGATCATATTGGTGAACAGCGCGA
>CAZILJ010000848.1:0-2668 GCA_964539915.1 uncultured Acidobacteriaceae bacterium
CGAAGTCACAATCTGGGCGTGCGGCACCGGGGAAGGGTGAGCACCTCCCGCCACCAGTCCGGCAAAGTGCGCCATGTCGACCAGAAAGAGCGCGCCAACTTTGTCGGCAATCTGGCGCATGCGGGCAAAATCAATGGTGCGCGGATAGGCGCTGCCTCCACCGATGATCAGCTTGGGTCGTTCCTGCTCGGCGATCTTCTCTAACGCGTCGTAATCGATGGTTTCGGTTTCTTTGGTCACACCGTAAGGAACGATCTTGTATGTCTTGCCGGAAAAATTCAGGTGATGTCCATGTGTAAGATGACCACCGTGCGCGAGATTGAGGCCCAGGATCGTATCGCCCGGTTGCAGAACGGCGGCATAGGCTTCCATGTTCGCCTGCGATCCGGCGTGCGGTTGCACGTTAGCGTGCTCCGCGCCAAACAGTTGCTTTGCGCGTTCCCGCGCGAGGTTTTCCACTACGTCGGCGAACTCGCACCCCCCGTAGTAGCGCTTGCCCGGATATCCCTCAGCATATTTGTTCGTAAAGACCGAGCCTGCAGCTTCGAGCACGGCTTCGCTCACGAAGTTTTCCGAGGCAATCAGTTCGAGGCCTTCGTGCTGCCGGCGGGTTTCGTTGTCGATAGCAGCGGCAATCTGCGCATCGCTTTCGTACAGTGGACGGTACATTTCTGCGACTGCTGATTTGTTCATGTCGTTTTCCTAATCTCGTATACGTCGGTCCGGTGCAGTTCCATGTATCGTTCCGGCGATTTCACCGGCGTAAATCCAAAGCGGGCGTAAAGGCCATGCGCGTCACGGGTCGTTAGAATCCAGCGCCTGAGATTTTCGAGCGCGGGGTGCTGCATAATGCATTCCATGAGCGCCTTGCTCGCTCCCCGGCCGCGATGCGATTCCAGCACGAACACATCGCCAACATAGGCAATCGTGGCGAAATCACTGATGACCCGGGCAAAGCCCACCTGTGCGCCGTTACCATCATAAACGCCAAAGCACAGCGCATGGTCGATGGACCGCGCCACCGTCTCCCGCGGAATTCCCTTCGCCCAATAGGAATTCGTCAGATATCCGTGAATTACATCCAGATCCAAGCGGGCACGTTCGGTACTGACCAGGAATTCACCGCGCCGCAATTCGACGATAGTTTCGGAATTGGTTGTTTGCGCAGAGGGCATCGATACATTTTAAGCTGCAAACTCAGCAATTGGTATTTAGCCCTTGGCCTTTGGCCAAGTCGGGACAGGGGGGTTGAATGCTAAATGTTGGACGCTAAATGCTAAATGCCAGTGGCTGCATTCAGAACGCAGTTCGCAAGAACGAAGCCAGGTGCCACCCATCCAGGTATTTGTAAGGTGTTTCACCCGTCGTGTAATGTCCGCACGGCAGCACGGCGACCTTGTGGTCGAGCCCGTGGCGTTCAAACTCCTCGACAACCTGATGCGAGAGCTCCGGAAGAAACGTCTGATCGTACTTCGCGTAAACGATCAGAGACTTCCGCGGCCACCGCGAGAATTGCTTGAAGTACGACATGGGACTGACCGCCAGCCAGGCTTGCCGTAGGCGATCAAGATCGATCTGCTGCTCAATCCCCTGCCGAATGTGACGCGTCGATTGCCCGTGCCAAACCACATCGGCCACAAACGTCGATGCGTGGTTAAACGCCGCCACGCGAATTCGCGGGTCGTGCGCAGCCGCAATGAAGGCATAGCAAGAACCGAGGCTCGTACCCATAATGCCCAGTCGGCTGTAGCCCTGCTGTTCGAGCCAGTCGAGGCAGCTGCGGATATCGACCACCCCCTGACGCACAGCATCGAGTGTGCGTCCAATGTTGGCGGAGACGGCATAATCCGCCCGGGTGATCTCGGCTGGCATGCGGATGTCGTGATAAGGCATGGTTAGTCGCAATACCGCGATGCCCATCATATTCATCACGCGACACAGACCGAGGTAAGCGATCGCGTCGGCATTCCAATGCGGCAGCAAAACAATCGCGCGCCGCCCTTTCGCGGGGAACCAGCGGGCATTCACCAGATTGTCTTCGGGATAGGGTGTTTTTACGGGCGAAGTGAAACGCAGGAATTCTCCGAATGTTCCTTTGACCTTCGCCTCAAGCTTTGGGTCGGGCACCTCCCGCGTGGAGAAGACCTGAACCTCGCGCGTCTCCAGGCAGAAGTCCGTGGGCCGTTGGTAGGAATAGAATTCATCGCTCGCCGCAACAATGCGACGGTTGTAATCCAGGATAAACCTCTCAGGGTCGTCCGGAGTGTGCCCGAGACGGTAGCCGTTCCGGCAAGGCCAGTCCCGCGTCCATTCCACGCCCCACTCCAGAGGACGTATGACGCGGTTGTTGTCCACCGACGTGAGCCGGTGTTCCCAATCGTACATCCACTGCGCATAGCGGGAGGGCATAGTCAACCCTCCAGTCTAACAAGCGCAGAGAGCAGCCTTGGGACTTGAACAGTTAACGGTAGCTATCAGCGGTTGGCAGCTGGCATTTGGCCGCTGAGTGGCGTCAGGTCAGTCGGCCAGAAAGCACTACCCGCGACGGCGAGAGGCTGAGGCCTGCTCTCGAGTCTGATGTCCGGCACCTTACGCCGGTTGTTACGAGGTTCCATACTTCCGCGGCACACGCTTCGAAATATTGCAAAGAATCTCGTACGGAGTGCTG